>NZ_JBHYMQ010000028.1:0-91456 GCF_042742985.1 Streptomyces sp. NPDC058864
ACCCCCCAGGTCATCCGTTCGACAGGGGGTAACAGTCATGCCGGGCCCGAAGGCCAGCGGCCCCATTGCAGGACCGCGAAAAACATAACGGGGTGGTGCGGTGGGGCGGGGCTGGGTGCTGGGACTGCTGGCACTGGCGTCGGGCATGGTGTCAGTGGCCCTGGCCGTCGCGGTGAACGTCGCCACGGGCGGCGTGCTGCCCGCGGCCCTGCGCCCGCTGGCCGGCTGGGCCTGGCCGGCCGTCGGCGTGGGGGCGGTCGCCGCGGCCGGGCTGGCCCTGTGGCAACAGCGGCTCCAACTCCCCTCGCCGGCACCCACGGCAGTGCCGGCGGACCGACCCCCGTCAGTCATTCCCGCACAACTACCGCCACAGGTAGCGGACTTCACCGGCCGCGAGACCGACGAGGCGGCACTGCGGGCCGCGTTCGCGGGCGGCGCGCGCCTGGTCGCCATCGCGGGCCCGCCCGGGGTCGGCAAGTCGACCTTGGCCAACCGGCTGGCGCATCTGCTGCGCGAGCGGTGCCCGGACGGGCAGCTGTACGTGAACCTCGGTGCGGGGCGCGGCGATCCGATGCCCCCGGGCGAGGCGCTCGCCCGGTTCCTCGCCGCGCTCGGCGACACCGAACCGGCCCCGTACGGCGACGCCGAGGCCCTGGCGGCGCGGTACCGCAGCGTGGTGGCGGACCGCCGGCTGCTGGTCGTCCTGGACGACGCCCACGACGCCGCCCAGGTGCGGCCTCTGCTGCCCGCGGGCCCGCGATGCCTGGCGATCGTGACCAGCCGCCCGCTGCAGGCCGATCTCCCCGAGGCGGTCGCGTACGAACTCGCGCCGCTCGGCACCGCCGACGCGCTGGCACTGCTGGCCCGGGTCAGCGGGCCGGAAGGCGCCGGGGCCGACGCGGAGGCGGCCGCGGCGGTGGTCCGGGCCTGCGGTGGACTGCCGCTGGCGATCCGGGTCGCGGGCGCGCGTGCCACCCGCTCCCGGCTGGCGATGACCGAACTCGCCCGGCGGCTGGAGGACGAACGCACCCGGCTGGACGAACTCCACTTCCGCGCCTGGGCCGTCCGCGCCACGCTCGCCGGCGCGTACGAGGACCTGGCCCCGGGGGACCGCCGCCTGCTGCGGCGCCTCGGCGCCTTCCCGGGCGGGGAGTTCCCCGTCGAGGCCGCGGGGGCACTGGCCGGGACCGGCGGGTCCGGGACGCGGGAGGGGGTGGAGCGCCTGATGGACGCACAGCTCATGGAGGGTGCGGGCGGGGAGCGCTGCCGCCTGCACGACCTGATCCGGCTCTTCGCCCGCGAACGGCTCGCGGCGGAGGAACCACCGGGGTCCGCGGACCGCGTCACCGAGCGCCTCCTGGACTGGTACACGGCGGCCGCCCGTGAGCGTCCGGCCGCCTGGATCGCGTACGAGGCGGCCAACCTCGCCGCGGTCGCCCGGCAGGGCGCGGCCTCGGGCGCCCGGGAGCGGGTGTTCCTGCTGGCGGAGGCCGCCGAGCACGGCTGGCACCTGCAGCACTACCACGTGCAGCGGCTACGGGTCTGGCAGGCCGCCGAGGAGGCCGGTCGCGCGGCCGGCGACCCGCGCACGACCGCGCGCGCCGCCCTGGTGATCGGCTCCATCCACGCCGCGGACGGCGACCTGGAGCCGGCGGAGCCCCTGCTGCGGGAGGCCGCCGAGCTGGCGCGGCGGACCGGCGACTCCCGGTGGGAGGCCGCCGCGCACCACCACCTCGGGGACCTACTGCGGCAGACCGGCCGGACCGGCGCGGCCCTGGACCACCTGCGCCGTGCGCGGGATCTCTACCGTGCTCTTCGCCTGGTCCCCGACGAGGCCGACGCGCTCGGGAAGCTGGCCACGGTCCACCTGGTGCGGTGGGAGTTCGAGGAGGCCGCGCAGGAGGCGGAGCGGGCGCTGACAGTGCTCGCGGACGGCACGCGCTCCCCGTCCGCCCACGCCCAGCTGCGCGGGCTGGCGGCCGCCGCGTACCTGCGGCTGGGCCGCGTCGCGGAGGCCCGGGCCGCGGCCGCGGAGGCCGTGGCCGTGCACCGCCGCGCGGGCAACCGGCTGGGCGAGGCGTACGGCCTGACCGGTGTGGGCAGGGTGGCGCGCGAGGAGGGTGACACGGTGACGGCGCTGGCCCGTCACCGCGACGCGTTGCGCCTGTTCGAGGAGCTGGGCGACGCCCCGGGGACCGCCGACGCCCACGGCGACCTCGGCGGCCTGTTCGTCCTGCTGGGCGACCACGCCGCGGCGGTCCGGGAGTTCGAGGCGGCCCTCGCCGTGCTGAGCGGGCTGCGCCATCCCGTTGCCACGGGGTTGTGCCGGCTCCGCCTGGCCGAGGCGCTGGCCCTCGCGGGTGACCTCGCGGGCGCCGCCCGGGAGCAGCGTTCCGGCGAGGCACTGCTGACCGGGACGGACGGCTGGCGGCAGCTCGACGAGGCACGGCGGCGTCTGGCCGCGCTCGGCCTGCCGGCCGCCGCCACCGGCTGAACCACCTCCGCCGGCCCCGCCCGGCAACAGCGTTCCCGCGAAGGGCAGCAGGCCGCGACGGACGGCCGACGCCGGCTCGACGAGGCCCGGCACGCCTGACCGCACTCGGTCTCCCCGCGGACACCACCGGCCGAACCACCTGCACCTGCACCTGCACCGGCCCCGGACCCCGCCGGCGACCTCACAGGCACCGCTGCCCGCGAACAGCGTTCCCGCAAGGCGCCACTGGCCGCAACGGACGGCCGGCACGAGGCACGGCGGCGTCGGGCCGCGCCCGGTCTCCCGGCCACCGACCCCGGCTGAGCGACCGGTCCCGCCTCAGCGCGGACCGCGCAGCCGCTCCATCTCCCGCCGGTCGCGCTTGGTCGGGCGGCCCGTTCCGCGGTCGCGGACGACGGCCGCCGGCACCTCCTCCGGCGTGGGTGGCGCAGGACTGTTGTCGACGAAGCACTCCGCCGCGACAGGGGCGCCGACCCGCTTCCGCACCAGGCGGGTGACGACGACGATCCGCTCGTGCCCCGCACCGCGCAGCCGCACCTCGTCACCGGGGCGGACCGCGTGCGCGGGCTTCACGCGCTCGCCGTTGACCCGCACGTGCCCGGCGCGGCAGGCGGTCGCGGCCATGGAGCGCGTCTTCGTGAGCCGTACGGACCAGATCCAGGCGTCGACCCGCACGGGGCCTTCGTCGTCAGCCATGTCACGACCCTAGCGCGCCCGCTTCCCGGAACGCGGCGTCCGGTATGCGCTCTTGACGGAAGGCCCCGCGGCCCACAGGATGCGCCCAGGCATGCACACGTCAAACATGCCGCCGTACCGCCCGCACAGTCCCGCGCAACTCCATCCCCCACACACCGGAGTGACCTGTGCCCGCATTCAAGATCGTCGCGGCCGGGGCCGCCACCGCGCTCGCGGCGGCCCTGCTCACCGCCTCCGCGACACCCGCCTCCGCAAGACCCGCCGTCCTCGCCGCCCCCGACATCCCGGTGGCGAACGTCAAGGCGCACCTGAGCCAGCTGCAGTCGATCGCCACCGCCAACGGCGGCAACCGGGCCCACGGCAGAGCCGGCTACCGGGCCTCGATCGACTACGTCAAGGCCAAGCTCGACTCCGCCGGCTACACCACCACGCTCCAGCAGTTCACCTCGAGCGGCGCCACCGGCTGGAACCTGGTCGCCGACTGGCCCGGCGGCGACACCAACCACGTGATCATGGCCGGCGCGCACCTCGACTCGGTCACCGCGGGGCCGGGCATCAACGACAACGGCTCCGGCTCCGCCGCGGTCCTGGAGACCGCCCTCGCCGTCGCGCGCGAGAACCTGCAGCCCACGAAGCACCTGCGCTTCGGATGGTGGGGCGCCGAGGAACTCGGCATGGTCGGCTCCAAGGCGTACGTCAACGGCCTCGCCTCCACCGACCGGGCGAAGATCGACGGCTACCTGAACTTCGACATGATCGGCTCACCGAACCCGGGCTACTTCGTCTACGACGACGACGCCGCCCTGGAGAAGGTCTTCAAGGACTGGTACGCCGCCAAGGGCATCGCGACCGAGATCGAGACCGAGGGCGACGGCCGCTCCGACCACGCCCCCTTCAAGAGCGCGGGCATCCCGGTCGGCGGGCTGTTCTCCGGCGCGGACTACACCAAGACCTCCGCCCAGGCGCAGAAGTGGGGCGGCACGGCCGGCCAGGCCTTCGACCGCTGCTACCACTCCTCCTGCGACACCACGTCGAACATCAACGACACCGCGCTCGACAACAACAGCGACGCGATCGCCAACGCGATCTGGACCCTGGGCACCGCCACCGCTCCCCCGCCCGGCACGGTCTTCGAGAACGCCGCGGACGTCAGCATCCCCGACAACGGCGCGGCCGTGACCTCCTCGATCACCGTCAGCGGCGTCAGCGGCAACGCCCCCGCGGCCCTCGCGGTCGGCGTGGACATCCGGCACACCTGGCGCGGCGACCTCGTCGTGGACCTGGTGGCCCCGGACGGGAGCAGCTACCGGCTGAAGAACTCCAGCGGCAGCGACTCCGCGGACAACGTCATCACGACGTACACGGTCAACGCCTCCAGTGAAGCCGCCAACGGCACGTGGAAGCTGCGCGTGCAGGACGTGGCGTCCCAGGACACGGGCTACATCAACAGCTGGAAGCTGACGTTCTAGCCACCCGCGCCGGTGACGGTCCCCGCCCCCACGCGGAGACCGTCACCGGGGTCGTCTCGGGGTCGTCGCGCCGCGGGCGGCAGGAGAGGGCCCCGCGGGGAGGGGCAGGTCGCGGTGAACGGCATCGGCCGCCCGGCCCGCGCGCCCGGGTGCCCGCTGCGGGTGGACGGTCGCCGTCCTACGCTGAAGAGGGGCGCGGCTTCCGTGCCGAACGCACCGTGCCGGGCCTCCCGCGAGAGGAGAACCGCTGATGAGCAGCCACCACTCCAATTCCCACGTCGACGTCCTCCTCACCGGCTGCGAGCGGCAGGACGCCGGAGCCGTGCTCGGCGCGTTGGAGGCCGCCTTCCCGACGCGCCCCGGCGAGTCGCTCACCGAGGCCGTGGAGCCCCGGCCCGGGTCCTCGCACCCGACCGTGTGGGCCGCCTCCGTCGACACACGCAGCCACGGGCACGAAATCGGCCCCGTCCACCTCGACGGCGCCCTGATCGCGGACCTCTCCGGCGGGCCCCGTCACGTACGCGAGGTCAAGAAGGTGCTCGGCGACTCCTTCCGCCTCGAGGAGCAGGGATCGGTCTCCGGCGACCAGGAGGTCGAGCTCCGGCTCCGCCTCACGGAGCTCGCCGACGGCCGCTGAGCCGCACGGCGTCCCCGCGCCCGGGACGGCTCGCCGGGCGAGCCGTCCCGGGCCCTGTCCGGGCTCCCGGCCCACGGATCAGGCCACGAAGAGCCCCGCGCCCTCGCCCTCGGAGCCGCCGCCGTCGCGGACGGTCTGCGCGGCCGCCGCCAGGCGCTCGACGGCGTCGCGCGCGACGGGCCCCCCGACGGTGAAGGGCAGCCTGACGTAGCCCTCGAACGCGCCGTCGACGCCGAACCGCGGGCCCGAGGGGACGCGCACGCCGAGGCGCTCGCCCGCGACGGCGAGGCGCGAGCCGGAAACGTCGCCGGTGCGCACCCACATGGTCATGCCGCCGGACGGGACGGCGAACTCCCAGTCGGGAAGCCGCTCGCGCAGCGCCGCCACGAGGTCGTCGCGATGGGCGCGGGCGCGTTCGCGCCGGGCGGCGACCGCCTCGTCCCACGCCCCGGTGCGCAGCAGCCACGCCACGGCGAGCTGGTCGACGACGGGCGAGCCGAGGTCGAGGTAGGCACGGGCGCTGACGAGGCGGCGTACGACGTCGGGCGCCGCGCGGACCCAGCCGATGCGCAGCCCGGCCCAGATGGCCTTGCTCGCCGAGCCGACGGTGATGACGCTGCCGCCGCGGTCGAAGGCGGCCATCGGGCGCGGCGCGGACGCGGCACCGTCGAGGGGCAGCTCGGCCATGGTCTCGTCGGCGACGAGGACGGTCCCGGCGGCGCGGGCGGCCTCGACGAGGGCGCGGCGCTGGTCGTCGGGGACGAGGGTGCCGGTGGGGTTGTGGAAGTCGGGCATGACGTAGGCCATGCGGGGCGCGGCGTCGCGCAGGACGCGCCTCCAGGCGTCGAGGTCCCAGCCGCCCAGGCCCTCGCGCATGGCGACGGGGACGAGCCGGGCACCGTTCTCCCGCAGCAGTTCCAGGACGTTGGCGTAGCTCGGCGACTCGACGGCCACGCGCTCGCCGGGGGTGCCAAGGCGGCGTACGGCGGCCGCGATGGCGCCCATGGCGCCGGTGGTCACCATGATCTGCTCGGGGAGGGTGGGGATGCCTCGCGTGGTGTACCGCGCCGCGATGGCCTCGCGCAGCACGGGCAGCCCGGCGGGGAAGTCGCCGTGGGTGGCCGAGTAGGACGGCAGGTCGGCAAGCGCGCCCTGGACGGCGCGGGTCAGCCACGGCTCCGGGGCGGGCAGCGCCGCGCAGCCGAGGTCGATGACGGTGCCGGCGGCGTCCGGCGGCAGCGGCTCCAGGCCGCGGGTGGGCAGGGCATGTCCGTCGGGGACGGCGGTCCACGTGCCGGCGCCGCGCCGGGACCGGGCGAAGCCCTCGGCGCGCAGTGCCTCGTAGGCGGCGGCGACGGTGGTACGGCTGACCGCGAGGGCGAGCGCCAGCTCGCGTTCCGCGGGGAGCCGCGCGGCCACGGGCACGCGGCCCTCCAGCACCGCCACCCGGATGCCGTCGGCGAGCCCCCGGTAGGCGGGCACACGGCGGCCGGCGGCGCGCTGTGCCGGGCGTGGCTCCAGCAGGCGCGCGAGATGGGTGACACCTACCGTTGCGGTCCACTGCGACATGGTTCCCGGTCCACCTTTCGCACATTGGCCATGGATTTCTCCCAGGACCATGCCACATAGTGTCGCGCATCGACTCGTCATGGCCAGAGGGGGGTCCCGTGGAGGGCCAATCCAGAACCGCACGCCGCCTGTTGCACCTCTACGCGGGACTGGCCCTCTACGGGGCCAGCGCGGCCCTGCAGGTGCGCGCCGCGCTGGGCCTCGACCCCTGGGACGTCCTGCACCAGGGCATCTCACGGCACACCGGCGTCAGCATCGGCCTGGTCTCGGTGGCGGTGGGCGCCCTCGTACTGCTGCTGTGGTGGCCGCTGCGCCAGCGGCCGGGCCTCGGCACCGTGTCCAACGTCTTCGTCGTCGGCCTGTCGATGGACGCGACGCTGGCGCTGCTCCCCCAGCCGCACGGTCTCGGCGCGCGCATCCCGCTGCTGGTGGCGGGCGTGGTGCTCAACGGCGTGGCGACCGGCCTCTACATCACCGCCCGGTACGGGCCCGGCCCCCGCGACGGCCTGATGACCGGCCTGCACCGCCGCACGGGTCGCTCGATCCGCCTGGTGCGCACGGCGATCGAGGTCACCGTGCTGGCCGTCGGCTTCGTGCTCGGGGGCAGCGTCGGCGTCGGCACCGTCGTCTACGCGGTGTCGATCGGTCCGCTGGCCCAGTTCTTCCTGCGCCTGTTCGAGCTGCCGAAGCCCCGGCCGGCGGACGACTCCGTGGACGACTCCGTGGTCGTCGCCCGCGGGGGGGGCGGCCGGTGGCGGACACCGCGGAGGGGCGCGCCATACTGCCGGAGTGAGCGACATACGCCATCCGTACCTGGACAGCCCGGCCCCGATCGCCTTCGCCCACCGCGGCGGCACCGCGGACGGCCTGGAGAACACCGCCTGGGCCTTCCGGCGAGCCGTCGACCTCGGCTACCGCTACCTGGAGACCGACGTCCACCTGACCTCCGACGGCGTGCTGGTCGCCTTCCACGACTCGTCCCTCGACCGGGTCACCGACACCCGGGGGCGGATCGCGGACCTGCCGTGGAGCGAGGTGGGCCGGGCCCGCGTCGCGGGGCGTGAGCCGGTGCCGCTGTTCGAGGAACTGCTGGAGGAGTTCCCGGACGCCCGCTGGAACGTGGACACCAAGACGGACGCCACGGTCGAGCCGCTGGTCGAGGCGGTGCGCCGTGCCGACGCCTGGGCCCGGGTGTGTGTGGGCTCGTTCTCGGAGGCACGGCTGGTCCGGGCCCGGGCACTCGGCGGATCGCGGCTGGCCAGCTCCCTTGGCACCAGGGGCGTGGCGGATCTGCGGCTGCTCTCCCGCGGGGGCCGCGCCGCCGAGCGGCTGCTCCTCGCCGCGGCGCGGCGGCGCGGCGCGGTGTGCGTGCAGGTGCCCGAACGGGCGTACGGCATCCGGGTCGTCGACCCCGCGTTCATCGCGGCGGCGCACCGGCTTGACCTGCAGGTGCACGTGTGGACGATCAACGACGAGGCCCGGATGCACGCCCTGCTGGACCTCGGCGTCGACGGCATCATGACCGACCGGCTGGAGGCCCTGCGCACGGTGTTCACCGAACGCGGGGCCTGGACCTGACGGCCGGTCCGGGGCGGACGCCGGAACCCGTCACACCTTGGCCTCCTTCGTCTTGGACATGCGGGCGAAGACCACGACGTTGCCCGAGTAACCCGAGTCCTTGCTGTAGGTGCCGCCGCACGTGATCACGCGCAGCTCGGGGTCCTTGGTGTCCCCGTAGACGCGCTTGGCGGGGAACTCCGCCTTGGTGAACACCTCGATGCCGTAGATGGTGAAGATCGCCGTGGTGCCGTCGTCGCGGACGACGTCAATGGTCGAGCCCTTCTTGAGCGCCCCGAGGCTGTAGAACACCGCGGGGCCGCTCTCGTTGTCGACGTGCCCCACGATGACGGAGGAGCCCCGGGCCCCGGGGCTGACCGAGTCTTTGAACCAGGCGGCCTCGCCCGCCTTCTCGAGCGGCGGCGCCGCGATCACGCCGCGGCTGTCCAGGCCCACGTTCATGATCGGCGCGTCGATGCTCACGCCGGGGATCCGGATACGCGTCGGCTGGGCCGGCGGGAGCGGCGGCGGCGCCTTGATCGCGGCCGCGTCGGAGAGCGCCGCGGAGGCGGCGGAGGGCTGGGGCGGACCGTCCATCCCCGTGAAGCCCTGGAAGGTCAGCACCACTCCGGTGACGAGGACCGAGCACACCAGCACCCCGACCGCGCCACGGCCGCGCCGTGTGAGCTTCAGCTGCCCGGGCCGTCCGGCCCCGGGACGCGCGGCAGCAACGCTGCCCGGACGCCGGGGGCCGCGCACCCGCCGGCCCCGGCCCGGCGCCGCCGGCCCGCTCCGGGCCGGGGACTTCGCACCGGCCGGTGCCGGCGGCTTCGCGGGCACGGGTGCCGGGGGCTTCGCACCGGCCGGTGCCGGCGGCTTAGCGGGAGCCGGGGCGGGGGGCTTCGCGGGCACGGGTGCGGGCGGTTTCGCGCCCGCAGGGGCCGGCGGCCTCGCCGCGCCCTTCGGTGGGGCCGGCGCCTTCGCGTCCGGCCTGTCCTTCCTCTTCCGCTTCTTCGCGGGCGGCTGCCCCGCCTGCGCGGTCGCCGGGTCCGCGGGCCGGGCGCGGGCCGGGGCCTGCGGCGTGCGGGCCGGGCGGCCCGGTGCCCTTGCACCGTCGTCGGCACGCCCGGGCACGAAAGGCTGACCGAACCACGGGTCGGGCTGCCCGTACCAGGCGTCGGGCTGTCCGTACCAGGGCACGGGGGTGGTGTGATCCCCGGAGTTTCGCAGCATCACAGTCCTTCGGCTCCGACCGGTGGGTCATGAGTGACAGTCCGTCATAAATGATGTTAAACCGAAGTATGCGTCAAACGCGGATGGATCAGTGCCAACCGGGCAATGTGCGTCCCACTCGATCGAGTGGCGGCGCTACGGCAGCGGGGGCAACCGGCGCTGCGCCGCCCGGAGCGGCACCCATGATGCCGAGCGCGTCATGACGGGCACTCACCACCGGTTCGTGACCGGGCTCGACGACCGGCGCCCACTGGCCGTCACCGCGGTCGACGTGTACCACGCGCGCGCCTCGCGCCCGCGCCTCCGGACGCCACCGGGGTACCGCGGTGCAGCCTCGCCCGCGGGCTCAACGCGACCGCACAGGAGTCGGGTTCACGCACGCTCGACTGCGCCGAGCCAGGACGGACCGGGGCAATGGGCCGAGGTGACGGGAGGATCGGGCGGGTCGGAGACCCAGCGTGGAGGGGGTACGCGAACGCGGCGGTCCGCACGCACCGGTGAATTCTCGTGAGAAGGCACTTTCCGCAGCGGTGTTCAGACGGTTCCGGGCCCGTCCGATCGCTCCCCCTGGAGACCCTTCGGCCGTGGACGCGTTTTCACCCTGTGTCCGCACGGTTCTGACATCACGTGGTCTGACATCCCGTCCGCTGACTGTCCCTCCACTGACGCCGTGTCGGCAGTTTGCCGGTCACCCGTTTGACCAGCTCTTCACATTTTTCTGACGCCGCGGTGGGTATGGCTCCCACCTGCGACAACGCTGTTCCGGCCGGAATTCCGATGCCCCGTCCGGGGGACGGCGTGTGCCGATTCCGAGGTGCGTGAAGATCCCCGCCCTCGTGCCATGGATCTCAAGGACGTGGTCGCAGTTCGTGTCGCGGTGATCCCCAATCCCGCCTGCCCCGTCCGCAAGGAGGTTCCCCCCATGCGTGGTTCACGCATTCTCGCAGCGGCGACCATGACGGCCGCCGCGGTGATTCTCCCGGCGTCGCATGCGTTCGCCATCACCAACATCAACATCATTCCGGACCAGGCCGTTGCCGGGCAGCCGGTCGCCATCACCGCCGACGGCGCCACCTGCCTGACCGGCACCGTCACGGCCGTCGCGTCCCCCGGCGGAATCTTCCTCACCACCGGCAGCCTGACGGGTGACGCCTGGCAGCCGACCGCGACGGGCAAGCGCGCGGTCTTCGACATCCCGCAGGGGATCGACCCCGGTGACTACACGGTCACCGTGACGTGCACCCCGGCTGCCGGCACCACCGGCACCACCGAGTCGGACTCCGACACCCTCCGGATCGTGAGCGCCACCGACTCTCAGGGCAACGGCGAGAACGGCCGCGGCGGCGAGGGCCGGGGCGAGGGCCGCGACGGCGAAGGCCGCGGCGGCGAGGGCCACGGAGAGGGCCGGGGCGACGAGCACGGCGGTTACGGGGGCGGCCGCGGTGGCGGTCACGGTGGCGGCCACGGCGGCTACGGACGTGGTCACGGCTACGGCGGCGACGACCGGTGCGAGTCGTGGTGGGGCGGCGACGACGACAACGGCCGTGGTGGCGGCGGCGGTTACGGCGGCGGCGGTGACGACAACGGCGGCGGCTACGGCGGCGGGAACGGCGGCGGTGGCGGCAACGGCGGCGGTGGCGGCGGGAACGGCGGCGGCGGGAACGGCGGCGGCGGGAACGGCGGCGGCGACAACGGCGGCGGGAACGGCGACCGCAACAGCGGCGGTGACAACGGCAACGACAACGGCAACGACGACAACGGAGGCGACGACAACAACAACGGCAACGACCTGACCGCGCAGAGCTTCGGCGGCGCGTCCGACGACGGCCGCAACATGGACGACTCGTGGGGCGGCAACGGCGGCGGTCGCGGCGGTGACGACAACGGCGGCGGCTACGGACGCGGCAACAAGGGCTGCAAGGGCGGCCACGGCGGCGGCGGTTACGGTGGCGGCGGCAACGGCGGCGGTGGCGGCGGCGGGAACGGCGGCGGCGGTGGTGGCGGCGGCGGCAACGGCGGCGGCCCCGACACCGGCTTCGGCGGTTCCATCGGCATGAACACCCCGGAAACCCTGCTCGGCGCCTCGTTCCTGGTCGCCGGTGCCGGTGCCGGTGTCTACATGCTGCGCCGCCGGCGCATGAACGGCGGTCGCGCCTGATCGTCGCGGACCTCCGCGATACAGGCTCACCGTCCTGCCCCCGGGCCGCCCGCGCGGCGCCCGGGGGCAGTCCCGTGCACGGGGCGGGCGGACGGGAGACGTCCACCGGATGAACGCGGGAATCCGGCGGATGATCCCCCTCCCCCGCCCCGGCCGTGAATGGCATCATGACCGATCACATCGGCACGGCGCACGACACGGATCGGCAGGAACCACGGGTGACCACGGGCGAGGCGCAGGACACGGCGGTGCACGACGGGACCGCCGCCCCGGCGCACGAGCGGCGGCGCGCACAGCGCGGCTGGTACTTCTACGACTGGGCCAACTCGGTCTTCTCCACGAGTGTGATCACGGTCTTCCTGGGGCCGTACCTCACCGACGTCGCGGAGGCGGCCGCGGGCCCCGACGGCTACGTCCACCCGCTCGGGATACCGGTCCGCGCCGGTGCGTACTTCGCGTACGTGGTCTCCGCCTCCGTGCTGCTGTCGGTGCTGGTGATGCCGCTCGCCGGGGCCGTCGCCGACCGGACGGGCCGCAAGAAGGCGCTGCTCGGGGCGTTCGCGTACGTCGGCGCCGCGGCGACGACGGCGATGTTCTTCGTGACCGGGGACCGCTACCTCCTCGGCGGCGGACTGCTGATCGTCGCCAACGTGGCGTTCGCGTCGGCCATGGTCCTCTACAACGCCTTCCTCCCCGAGATCGCCGAACCGCACGAGCGGGACGCGGTCTCCTCCAGGGGCTGGGCGTTCGGCTACGCGGCCGGGGCGCTGATGCTCGTCGCCAACCTGGCGCTGTTCCTCGGGCACGACGCGGTCGGGCTCTCCAAGGGCATGGCGGTGCGGATCTGCCTGGCCTCGGCGGGCCTGTGGTGGGCGGCCTTCACCCTCGTCCCGCTGATGCGGCTGCGCGACACCGCGCCGCGCGGACGGCCCGGCGCACACACCGCCACCGCCGGGGGCAGGGGTTCGCTGCGCCAGGGCTGGCGTCAACTCGCCGACACCTTGCGGGACATGCGCCGCCACCCGCTCACCCTGGCCTTCCTGCTGGCCTACCTCATCTACAACGACGGCATCCAGACCGTGATCTCGCAGGCCTCGCTCTACGGCTCCGAGGAGCTGGAGCTGGACGAGACGGCCCTGATCGGCGCCATCCTCCTGGTGCAGGTGCTGGCCGTCTTCGGCGCCCTGCTGCTGGGCCGTCTGGCGGCACGGTACGGGGCGCGCCGGACGGTGCTGGGCTCGCTCGTGGCGTGGACGCTGACGATCGGGGCCGGCTTCTTCCTGCCGGCCGGCGAGCCGGTGGCGTTCTACTGTCTGGCGGCGGCCATCGGGATGGTCCTGGGCGGCAGCCAGGCGCTGTCGCGCTCGCTCTTCTCGCACCTCATCCCGCGCGGCAAGGAGGCCGAGTACTACTCGGTGTACGAGGTCAGCGACCGGGGCACCAGCTGGCTGGGACCGCTGCTGTTCGGCCTGACGTACCAGCTGACCGGCAGCTACCGGGACGCGATCGTGTCCCTGGTGGCGTTCTTCGTCATCGGGTTCGTGCTGCTGGCACGGGTGCCGATGCGGCGGGCGGTGGCGGCCGCGGGCAATCCGGTCCCCGAGACGATTTAGTACGGATGGGTGTGGCGCGGTAGTGTACGCCGTTGGCCGTCGGACGGACCGTTACTGCGCGCTAAAGATACCAGAACGCAGGGTGACATCTCTCGTTAGATGTGACAAAACGGGCGTCGATGGGTACAAAAAGGGGCGGCACGACGGGCGACGCACCTCCCGAGAACGGGAATCTTCACCGCCGACCGGACGTTGACCGGATGACGACGACAGCGACACCTGTCCTGTGGGCGACACAGCCCGGGAGGCACGATTCATGAGTGAGCGAGCTCTCCGCGGCACGCGACTCGGGGCGACGAGCTACGAGACCGACCGCGGCATCGATCTGGCACCGCGCCAGACCGTTGAGTACGCATGCCGGAACGGACATCGATTCGAGATGCCGTTCTCGGTGGAGGCCGAGATTCCGCCGGAGTGGGAGTGCCGCGCCTGCGGCCAGATCGCACTCCTGGTCGACGGAGAGGGCCCGGAGGAGAAGACGACCAAGCCCGCGCGTACGCACTGGGACATGCTCATGGAGCGGCGCACGCTCGAGGAGCTGGAGGAGGTGCTGGCCGAACGGCTGGCCGTCCTGCGCTCCGGCGCCATGAACATCGCGGTGCATCCGCGGGACCACCGCAAGACAGCCTGACAGAGGGAAATGGGCCCGTGAGGGGCGGGCCCGCCAGACGTGCGCCCCGGGCGAGCGTGGCCTCAGTGCCGCGGCCCGGGGTTTTCGTCGTCGTGCTGCGGGCCGCGGTCGACGACCTCGCCCTGGATGACCTTGCCGTCGGGACGGTGGATGCGCATCTGCTCCTCGGCGGCGCGCGCCTGCGCGAAGAGGTCGCCCAGCGAGCCCGGGCCGGAGCCCCGCCCACGGGCGGCCGCGGCCCGGCGGTCCAGGGCACGTGCGCCCGCCCTCGTCAGCAGGGAGCGGGTCGGCGGGAAGAGGAAGAGCAGCCCCGCCACGTCCGAGATCAGCCCGGGCACCATCAGCAGCAGGCCGCCGATCATGAGCGGCGCCGCGCCGCTGCCGCCGTTCCCGGCGCCCGAGGCGTTCTTCTCCTCGCCGTCCCGTTCGGGCCCCGCGGAGCGCATCGCCTCGTTCAGCGCCCGCCAGGCGCTGCGCCCGGCGTGCCGTACGGCCAGCGCCCCGCAGACGAAGCCCACCACGAGCAGCAGGAGGACGGTCAGTCCGCCGGCGGCCCCGGCGACGAGGATGAGCAGCCAGATCTCCAGCAGCGCGTAGGCGGCCACGGCCAACGGTATCCACCTGCCGGCGCGCGAACGCCGCCGCGGGCTTGCGTCGCCGCCCGGTTGCCGCGGACCGGCCGGCGGCGGGGAGCTGATCGTCATACGCACCATTGTGCCTGCTCCCCGCCGGATTCCGGCGGGCCGGTCAGCCGCGGCGCCGACCGGACGTCAGCCGCTTCACACGGGAGCCGACGCCCCAGGCGGTGACCCGCCACAGCGCCTCGGCGACGATCTCGCGGCTCATCTTGCTGTCGCCGCGTTCCCGCTCCACGAAGGTGATCGGGACCTCGACGACGTGGAAGCCGGACTTCACGGCGCGCCAGGCGAGGTCGACCTGGAAGCAGTAGCCCTGGGAGGCCACCTCGTCCATGCCCAGGCCCAGCAGCGTCTCCTTGCGGAACGCCCGGTAGCCCCCGGTGACGTCGCGCAGCGGCACGTCCAGCAGCAGCCGCGAGTAGGTGCTGCCGCCGCGCGACAGGAACTCGCGGGACTTCGGCCAGTTGACCACCCGGCCGCCGGGGATCCAACGGGATCCCAGCACCACGTCGGCTCCCTTGAGCGCGGTCAGCAGACGCGGCAGCTCCTCGGGCTGGTGCGAGCCGTCGGCGTCCATCTCCACGAGCACGCCGTGGTCCCGCTCGATGCCCCAGCGGAAGCCCGCCAGGTAGGCGGCGCCCAGCCCCTCCTTGCCCTTGCGGTGCAGCACGTGGACGTGGTCGTCGGCGGCGGCCAGCTCGTCGGCGAGCTTGCCGGTGCCGTCGGGGCTGTTGTCGTCGGCGACGAGGACGTGCGCCTCGGGCACGGCCGCGCGGACCCGGGCGACGATCGGCTTGACGTTGTCGGCCTCGTTGTACGTCGGGATGATCACGAGGACCGAGCCGAGCGGCCCGAAGGCCCTCCCCTGGGCTGCGCCACGGGTGACCCCACCGCCATCGCTCACTGCTGTTCCTCCGTCTCGGTACGTCCTCGCCTGCTCAGCATGATCGCCGCGGCCCAGGACAGCAGGCCCACCATAGCGAGGGTCCATTCGGGAGCGGAGCCGACGCGGTCGGCGACGGTCAGATCGTCGCGGAGCGGCAGTTGCGCGCTGAGCACGGCCTGCGTGAACTCCTCGGTCTGCTGCTCGATCCTGCCGTCGGGGGCGACGACGGCGGTGATGCCGCTCGTCGCCGCCGTCACCACGGCGCGGCCGTGCTCGACGGCGCGCAACCGGGACATCGCCAGCTGCTGCTCGGGCTGGCCGGTGCGGCCGTAGGTGGCGTTGTTGGTCTGGATGACCAGGGCGCGGGCGCCCGCGGTGACGGTGTCGTGGACGATCCCGTCGTACGCCACCTCGAAGCAGATCACGTCGCCGAGCTTCGCCGGGCCGATCTGGAGGACGCCGCTGCCCTTGCCCGGGTAGAAGTCGCGCGGTACCTGGTCGAGCCGCTTGATGACCTTGGTGAGCTGCTTGCGGAAGGGCACGTACTCACCGAAGGGCACCGGGTGCTGCTTGGTGTAGTGGTCGCCGGGACCGCTCAGCGGGTCCCAGACGATGCCCTCGTTCTGGACGTGGTCCGCGTCCGGGCCGTCGACCAGCGCTCCGACGAGGACGGGGACGCCGACGGCCTGGACCGCCTTGGTGATCAGGGCGTAGGCCTGGGGCTCGGAGAACGGGTCCATGTCGGAGGAGTTCTCCGGCCAGATCACCAGATCGGGCTTGGGCGTGCGGCCCGCCTTGACGTCCTCGGCGAGCTTCAGGGTCGCCTCGACGTGGTTGTTGAGGATCTTCAGGGGCCGGCCGAGGAAGTGCATGCCCGGCTGCTGGACGTTGCCCTGCACGATGGCCACCCGGACGGTGTCGTCGGCCCCGGTGGGCACCGGCACCGCGTACCCCGCGGCGAAGGCGGCCACGGCCAGCACCACCGCCGCCGTGGCGGGCACGAAGCGCCGCGGGCCGAAGACGACCGGGCCCTTGCGCAGCCGCCACACGGCGACCGCGGCCGCGGCCAGCAGCGAGCCGCACAGCGCGACGGCGAAGGTCACCAGCGGGGCGCCGCCGAGCGCGGCGAGCGGGGTGAAGGGGGTGCTGGTGTTCGCGAAGGCCAGCCTGCCCCACGGGAAGCCGCCGAACGGCAGCCGGTCCCTTGCGAGTTCCTCCGCGACCCACAGGCAGGCGCCCCACAGCGGCCAGGCGCGCAGCCGCGACGTGATCGCGAGACCCGCGCCCAGCACGGCGACGAAGGCGGCCTCGATGACGGACAGACCCACCACCGCGTCCCAGCCGATCACCCGCAGCCACACCAGGAGCCATACGAAGAACGGCAGTCCGAAGGCGAAGCCCAGCCAGGCGCCCTGACGGGCGCTGCGGCCCCGGGTCAGCAGCGCGAGACCCGCGACGGCCGCGACCGACAGCGGCCACACCCCGTACGGGGGGAACGCGGCCGCCAGGGCCAGGCCGCACAGCGCGGCGAGCCCGGACCGCCGCGCGTTCGCCCGCAGGGCACGCGCCATGCGGGCCGTGCGGCCGGGAGCCGGGGCGGGGGGCGGCGGCGGTTCTACGGACGTCGCCGGCGGCGCGGCGGGGGCCGGTGCGGCGTCGGAGCGCGGTCGCAAGGTTCGCGGCCTTCCTGCAGGTGGTCACTGTGTGAGAGTGACCGTACCTCCAACGGCCCTGTCCGCGGACCCCGGGCGGGCAAAGCCTCCCGCGGCGGGAGCGCGGCGCGGGAGGGGCGTGAACTGCTCGGGGCCCGGAACGCCCTTCGGGCCGACCTGGGACCCGCTGGCTGCGGATCGGCGACAAGGCCGTTGTCTACTGGGCGTCCGGGCCCCTCCCGGGTCACACCTGCCGACCGGGCGGAGCCTCTCGGCGAGGCGGACCGCGTTCCGTGCCGCGAGCGCTGGACCTGGCTCCAGTGGCGCGCGCCGTACGGCGCGACGCCCGGTGGCCCAGCTGCGGCCGTCGGCGCACGGAGATCCGGTCGGACGTCCGGTGGTGGACCCGCCGAACCTACTCGCCCCCGACCGTCGGCTGTCAACAGCCGTTTGACCTGCGCGGATTGACCAAATCAGCAGGTCAACGCGAGGCCGGGAAAAGTTCCACGCCATCCCGACGGAGAACCGTTCGGAGGCATCGGCCGTTGACCCGTCACTCGTTCGGCCGTGCGAAGACCGTACGGCCGCCGACCACCGTTCGCAGCGCCGTCGGCAGCGGGAGCCCGGGGGTGAGGTCGGGCAGTCCGGGAGTGCCGGAGCGGGGGTCGGTCGACCAGTTGGCGACCCGCTCGTCGGGGGCCTGTACCACGAGGTCACCGGCCCGCCACAGCACGTAGTCCGCGGGTGCGCCGGGCACGAGGACGCCGGCCTCGTCGCGGCCCACGGCGCGCCAGCCGCCGCGGGTGTGGGCGTTGAACGCGCCGCGGACGGAGATGCGGTGGTCGAGGGTCCGGTGGAACGCGGCGGCGCGCACCGTGCCCCAGGGGTCGAGCGGCGTGACCGGGCTGTCGGAGCCGAGGGCGAGCGGCACGCCGGCCCGGGTCATGGCGGCGAACGGGTTGAGGGTGCGGGCCCGCTCGGCGCCGAGCCGCTGGGCGTACATGCCGTCCTCGCCGCCCCAGGCGGCGTCGAAGGCGGGCTGCACGGAGGCGACCAGGCCCAGTTCCGCGAAGGCGGCGACGGTGTCCTCGGTCATCATCTCGGCGTGCTCCACGCGGTGCCGCAACGCGCGCACCCGGTCCAGGCCCACTCGTCGGGCGGCCTCGCGCACCCCCTCCGCGACGGCGGCCACAGCGGCGTCGCCGATCGCGTGGAAGCCCGCCTGCACCCCTGCCTCGGTGCACAGCGCCACGTGCCCGGCGATCGCGGCCGCGTCCAGGTAGGCGGTGCCGCCGTCGGCGGGCGCGTCGGTGTACGGGGCGTGCAGGCAGGCCGTACGGGAACCGATGGAGCCGTCGACGAAGAGGTCGCCTCCCGCGCCGACGGCGCCCAGGTCGCGGATCCGCTCGAGGTCCTCGGTGCCGGTCACGGCCTCGGCCCAGTAGCCGTACACACGCGGTCCGGGCTCGTCGGTGGAAAGCCGCAGCAGCGCGGTGAGGTCGTCCTCGGAGGAGATGTCCGGGCCCGCGCACTCGTGGACGGCGCCGATGCCGAGCGAGGCGGCGTGGGCGAGCGCCGCGCGCTGGGCGGCGGCGCGCTGCTCGGGCGTCACGGCGGCATAGGCGGCGCGCCGGACCGCGTGGTGGGCGTCGCGGGTGAGCGGCCCGTCGGGGTCGTGGCCGGCCATGCCCGCGGCACCGGGGGCGAGGGCGAGCAGGGCGGTGGTGACGACCGCCGAGTGGACGTCGGCGCGCGTCAGGTACAGGGGGCGGCCGCCGGTCGCCGCGTCCAGCTCCGCGCGGGTCGGCGGGCGCCGTCCCGGCCAGCGGCTCTCGTCCCAGCCGTGGCCGAGCAGCACCCGGTGGCCGGGGTTGGCGTGCGCGTACGCGGTGACCCGGGCGAGGGCGTCCGCCAGGTCCCGGGCGGGGGCCAGGTCGAGCCCGGTCAGTGCCAGGCCGGTGGCGGTGGTGTGCACATGGGCGTCGGTGAAGGCGGGGGTGACCAGCGCCCCGTCGAGGTCGATCACCTCGTCGACGCCCGCCGCGTAGGACTCCGCGGCGCCCTCGGAACCGACCCAGGCGACCGTGCCGCCCTCGACGACCATGGCCGTCGCGAAGGGATCGGCGGGGCTGTAGACGTTGCCGCCGCGCAGCAGCACGGTGGTGGTCGGCTCGTTCGTGGTGTGCGGCACTGGGTTTCGCCTCGCGATGATGTTGGGCCCGCCCGGGCCCCGATGGGGGCGGGACGGGGTGGTGCGGTGGGTCGGGGGGGGCCGTGGGGCCGTGGGGCAGCCCCTCAGACGCGCGGTGGGCGCGCCTCGTACGGCGTGGAGAGGACGACCGTGGTGCGGGTGGAGACCCCGGCCAGGGTGCGGATCCTCGCGAGCAGGTGCTCCAGCTCGATCGGGGTCGCCACCCGGACCTTGAGGATGTAGTTCTCCTCGCCCGCGACGCTGTGGCACGCCTCGATCTCGGGGACCTCGGCGAGCCGGTCGGCGATGTCGTCGGGGGCGCTCGGATCGAAGGGCTTCACCGAGATGAACGCCGTCAGCGACAGCCCCACCGACTCCGGGTCCACGATCGCCGCGTACCCGCGGATCACGCCGCGCTGCTCCAGGCGCCGGACGCGCTGGTGCACCGCGGACGTGGACAGGCCGGTGGCCTTGCCCAGGTCGGTGTAGCTCATGCGCCCGTCGGCCACGAGTAGTTCCACGATCTGCCGGTCCAGCTCCTCCACAGCGCAAGAACCTACAGGGTCCGCGGTCGTCGGTGGTATCCGGCCGCCTCGCCTGCGCCGGCGCGGAGGATCCGCCCGGGCCGTCCGCACGGGAGAGGTCCGTCAGCGCCCGCGTCGAGGCCGTGCGTCCACGGGCCGCCGCCGCACGGGCAGCCGGCGCCGTCAGTCGCAGATGCGGACGCAGAGCAGGCACGTGTCGTCGCGCGGGTTCGCGGGACCGAGGGCGTGCGTGAGGACGGCGGCGACGGTGGTGCAGTCCTCCGTGGCGACACGCTCGGCGACGCGGGCGAGGTCGGCGAGGCCGCTGTCGAGGTCCTGGCCGCGGCGCTCGATGAGGCCGTCGGTGAAGAGGAAGAGCCGGTCCCCGGCGGGCAGCGGGGTCTCGCACAGGCCGTAGACGCTGTCCCGGCCGGCGCCCAGGATGCGGCCCTCCGGGCGCTCCAGGTACTCGGCGCGGCCGCCCCGCAGGTGGAGCACGGGCAGGTGCCCGGCCTGCGCCCAGGTGAGGACGCCCTCGGCGGGCCGGTACTGGGCGAGGACCATGGTGGCGGTCGCGGAGCCGGTGTTCATGAGCACCTGGTTGAGGCGCTCCAGCAGGCGGTGCGGGGGCGTGCCGCTCAGTGCCATGGCCTCGGCGCCGTAGCGGAGCTCGGCCATCGTGGCGACGGCCTCGACGCCGTGCCCGGCGACGTCGCCGACCGCGAGCAGCACGGAGTCGTCGGGGAGGGCGACGGCGGTGAACCAGTCGCCGCCGATCTGGATCGTGCTCTCGGCCGGCAGGTACGAGACGTCGCAGCTGACACCGCCCAGCTGGAAGGGTTCCTCGGGGACGGGCAGCAGGGCACGCTGCAGCCGCCGCGCCAGGATGTGCTCGGCGTTCAGGGTCCGCTGCTGCGTGCTGAACGCGCGGTGGGCCTCGTCGAGGGCGATCTCGCCGTGGCGCAGTGCGGTCAGGTCCTGGAAGAAGCCGTGCACCACCACGGGCGTGCCCTCGGCGTCGGGGACGGCCTCGGCGACCATCCGCAGGTGACGGGTGCCGTGGCCGGTGCGGATACGGAAGGGCACGTCGACCGGTTCGCCCAGTTCGAGCAGCGCGTGCACCCCGGCCCCGACGACGGGCACGTCCTCGGGGAAGAGGTGCTGCGGCAGTTCGTCGAGGGGCATCGGCCCGAGCGCCGGGTCCCGGTCGAAGACCGTGTACACCTGCGGTGACCAGCTCAGGGTGTCGGCGGCCAGGTCCCAGTCGGCCCAGCCGAGGTTGCCCAGGTGCTGCAGCCGGCGCAGCCGCTCGACCTCGCGGTCGGCCGTGTCGTGCCGCAGCCAGGAGACGACCAGGGCGTCGCCCAGGCGCGCCACCGCCACGGAGTAGGTGGAGCTGCGCGGTACGCCGGCGGCAACCTCGTGGTACTCGAAGGGGTCGCTCTCGTACGGTCGGCCGGTCTCCAGGGTCTCGAGGTATCCGTGCCACAGCGGGGTGCCGGCCACGGTCGGATAGCACTCCAGGACGCGCCGCCCGACCAGTTCGCACCCCGTGCGTCCGGCCACGTCAACCGACGCGGGGGCGGCCGCCTCGATGCGGAAGTCGGTCACCTCGCCGTCCACACCGCGTACGGGGACGAGGAGGACGGCCGCCTCGTACAGGGTGTCGAGGACGGCCTGCACGGTCGCCGGCCAGGTGGTGGCGGGGGCGGGTGACAGGCAGCCGGCACAGGCCCGCGCGGCCGCCGTCAGCAGGGCGCGGTCGGCGGTGTCGAAGTCGTCGGGGCGTTCACGGAGGAATCCCGCCACGCCCACGACGTCCTCGCCGCGGCGCAGCGGCAGCCACGCCCGGGAGGCCCACGTACCGGGGCGGTCACCGAGGAGGGCGCGGTCGGCGCCGTCCTTGTCGAGGCCGCAGAGCCACACCGGGCGGCCCAGGCGGACCGCCTCCACCGGTGCCAGCTCCGGCAGCGGCGGCACGTGTCCCCACGCGGAGGCGGTGCCGGCGTCGATGCCGGAGTGGGCGACCAGATCGAGCCCGCCCGCCGGTGCGCTGGTGTAGAGGAGGACGGCGTCGACGTCCGCACCGTCCCCGAGTTGCCCGACGAGCAGCCAGGTCAGCTCCTCCGAGGTGCCCGCGGCGGGGCGGAGGCCGTCGGTGCCCTGCCGAGGCGGCGGCGGGCGATGGTGCCGGGAGGTGTACCGGGACGAGGTGAAGACGGAACGGAGGTCGGCGTCGGGCGCCGGCGGGGGGACATCGGCCTCGGCGACCGGTTCCGGCTGCGCCGGCTGCTCAGGCGGAGGGGTGCGCGGGACGCGGGGGGTGTGGATGTCCCCGAGGAGCGCCCATGCCTCCTCCGGCACGGTGCGGCCGGCCCGGTTCGCGCGCCGCTCCAGTTCCTCCTGTGCGGCGCCGGGGCTCAGCCCGAGGCGTCCCATGAGCACGCCCCTGGCCCGTTCGGCCGCGGCCCGGGCAGGTGCGGCGAGCCGCTCCTCGTCGAGTTCCGCGCGCAGCCGGGCGACGGTACGAGCCAGCTGGTCGGCCGCGGACCGCTCGTACGGCCGGCCACCGGACTCGGAAGCGACTCCGTCGTGGCTCACCCTGTGAGCATCGCACAATCGCCCCAGGTGGGAGCTCCCACGCCGGGACAGCCGGGCGCACGGGCCCCGGCGCCGGGGACGGTTAGGCAGATCCGCACCGGGAAGCCGACCCAGCGACGACCCCTCGGAAGGAGAGGAACCATGGGCACGATCAGCGAATCCGTCGACGTCGACGTCCCGCTGCACACCGCGTACAACCAGTGGACCCAGTTCGAGGAATTCCCGAACTTCATGGAGGGCGTGGAACAGGTGACCCAGGTCGACGACCGGCACAACCACTGGGTGACGAACGTCGCCGGTGCCCGCCGGGAGTTCGACACGGAGATCGTCGACCAGTTGCCGGACGAGCGGGTCGCCTGGCGCACGGTCACCGGAGACGTACGCCAGCGCGGTGTCGTGACCTTCCTGGAGCTGGACGCGTCGCACACCCGGGTCAACCTGGCCATGGAGCTGGAGACCTCCGGGCTCGCGGAGAAGGCCGCCGACGCGCTCGGCGTCGTCGACCGGCGGGCGCGGGGCGACCTGCGGCGGTTCAAGCACTTCATCGAGGAGCGGGGCAGCGAGACGGGCGCCTGGCGGGGCCGGGTCGCCCCTGGCGGATGAGCCCCGCGCCCGCACCCGCACCCGACGCCGCCCACGCCCCCGCACCCGACGCCGCCGCGCCGGACGCCGCCGCGCCGGGCCGACCGGGTCCGGCGCGGCGCGGGCGGGGTAGGTGGGGTGCATGGGCAACGTGGACGGCCGGGCACCGGCGGGCGGCCTGACCTTCGGGGTCGAGGAGGAGTTCCTGCTGGTCGACCCGGGGTCGGGACGGCTGGTCGACGGCGCGGCCGCCGTCATGGCGCGGGCTGCGCGGGTGCCGCCGCCCGCGCCGGACGTCGCACTGCAGCACGAGCTGTCGGCCGCGCAGATCGAGTCGGCCACCGGGGTCGCCACGCGCCTGTCGGAGCTGACCGGCCAGCTGTCGGCCACGCGCGGTCTGCTGGCGGGCGCGGCCGCCGCCGAGGGCGCACGGCTGGTCTCGTCGGGCACGCCCGTCATGGACGGCGGCTCGGGAATCAGCGCGGGCGCCCGCTACGCCGCGATCGCCGGCCTCTACGAGAGCCAGGCCACCGGCTACCGGGCGTGCGGCTGCCACGTCCACGTGGGCGTACCGGACCGGGAGACCGCCGTCGCGGTGCTCAACCACCTGCGGCCGTGGCTGCCGACCATGCTGGCGCTGTCGGCCAACTCGCCGTACGACCGGGGCCGCGACTCCGGTTACGCGAGCTGGCGCGTACTGGACCAGGCGCGGTTCCCGGGGTCCGGGATCCCGCCGTGGTTCGCTTCGGCGGCCGAGCACGACGCCGAGGTCGACCGGCTGGTCGAGTGCGGGGTGCTGGTGGACCACGCCATGACGTTCTGGCTGGCCAGGCCCTCGCCCCGGCTACCCACGGTGGAGGTCCGGGCCGCGGACGCGCTGGGCGCGACGTGGGAGACGGGCTTGCAGGCGGCCCTCACACGGGCGCTCGTGCGCGCGGCGCTCGACGACCTCTCCCGGGGCGTCCCCGCCCCGCCCATGACGCCCCAGCTCGCCGCGGCCGCGCTCTGGTCGGCCGCACGCTACGGAATGGCGGGGCCGGGTATCCATCCCGTCCGGGAGACCCGGGTACCCGCGACCGCGCTCCGCGACGAGCTGCTGGAACGTGTCACGCCCGCGCTGGAGGACACCGGTGACCTGGCCTTCGTCCGGGATGCCGTGGCCGCGCTCGCCCGGACGGGCAGCGGCGCCGACCGGCAGCGGCGGGCCGCGGCGGCGGGTGGGCCGCGCGCCGCGGTGGACATGCTGGTGGAGCAGACGGCGGCGGACGGCCGCATGCCCCCGGCGTCACCGGGCAGGGGCACCGGCGGACGCCCGTACGCGGAGGACGCCACCGCACCGACCGACGGAGGACCCGATGGACGCGGTCTCCGGCCTCACGACCGACCCCCTCTCGACCGATCCCCTCTCGACAGATCCCCTGACCGCTGAGCCGGCACCGCCCGCGGCGCGCGGCCCCCTCTCCCGGGCCGTGCTCGGGGCCCTCACCCAGGGCCCGCCGGGCACCGCCGTGTCACCGGCCGCCGGGGTGGTCGAGGACGCCGATCCGTACGGCGAGGACCTGCAGCTGGCCCTGCACGTCTGCTACGAGCTCCACTACCGGGGCTTCGCCGGGGTGCATCCCGGCTGGGAGTGGGATCCGGCGCTGCTGGGGCTGCGCGGCGCCATGGAGGACGCCTTCGGGGCGGCGCTCCGCGCCGGTCTGCCGGCCGTGCCCTGCGGCACCGGGGCCCGTGCGGCCCTCGAGGAGGAACTGGAGGGGTTGCTGAGCGAACCCCGCGGGGTGCGCGGTGTGTCGCACTTCCTCCGCGACGAGGCCACCTGGGAGCAGTTGCGGGAGTACTTCGTGCACCGGTCGGTCTACCAGCTGAAGGAGGCCGATCCGCACGCCTGGGTCATCCCGAGGCTCACCGGCAGGGCGAAGGCCGCGCTCGTGGCCGTCGAGTACGACGAGTTCGGGAGCGGGCGCGGGGAGCGCGTCCACGCGCGGCTCTACGCCGACCTGCTCCGGGACGCCGGGCTGGACTGCTCGTACGGGCACTACGTGGACGCCGTACCGGCCGTCACCCTCGCCACCGTGAACCTGATCTCCTGGCTGGGCCTGCACCGGGAACTGCGCGGGGCCCTCGTGGGGCACTTCGCCGCCGCCGAGATCACCACGGCGCCGTCCGCCCGCCGGACCGTGGAGGCCATCGACCGGCTCGGCGGCGGGGCGGCGTGCCGTCACTTCTACGACGAGCACATCGAGGCCGACGCCGTCCACGAGCAGGTGCTGCGCCGGGATGTCATCGGCGACCTGCTGGCCCGCGAACCCGGCCTCACCCCCGACGTCGTCCTCGGGATCCGCGCCATGGCACTGCTGGAGGGGCGTCTGGAGGAACACCTGCTGGGCGCGTGGCGCGCCGGGCGCACCTCGCTGCGCGGCTCCCCCGGGCTCCTCCAGCCGTCCGGTTCGTCCGGGTCGTACGGGGAAAGTGCACCTCAGGAGGTCTGAGCAAGGAGGTCGAGCGATGCGCTCAGCATCCCTGGGGACCCGGGTGGGGACGGTACGCCGCACGCCGGCCGTCGCCACCGTGCGCTGAGGCCGCCGCGATGGCAGGTGGGGCGGCCCGGTGGATCCGGCATCCGTACCGGTCGTGGCGGGACTCGCGGGCGGGCCGCATGTGGCACCAGGGCGGCGAACTGGAGTTGCTGCAGCGCTCCATGGGGTTCGCCGCGCTCGGTCTGGTGACGCTGGTCCCGCTGCTGATCGTGGTCGCCGCGGCGGTGCCCTTCCACGGTTACGGCTTCGCCCAGTGGGTCGTCGACGGAATGGGGCTTTCGGCCGAACCCGCTCGGGCCGTGAAGGAACTGTTCGCCGCCCCGCGCAAGGTGATCAGCAGTACGAGCGGTCTGAGCCTGCTGGCGCTGGCGCTGTTCGGGCTCTCCTTCGCGGCGTGCGTCGAGGTCGGGTACACCCGGATCTGGCAGGTGCCGCCCACCCCGTGGCACCACGTGTGGCGGCGGGCGGTGTGGCTGGCGGCGCTGACGGCGTACCTGTTCGCGGAGGCACAGAGCGGGGCGGTGCTGGGCGGGGGGTGGCCGGACACGGTGCTCCGCGGCGGCACGGGCGTCGTGCTGGGCTTCGTCTTCTTCTGGTGGGGGCAGTACTTCCTGCTGGCCGGGCAGGTGCCCTGGGCGGCGCTGGTGCCCGGGGCGATCGCGACGATGGTCGGTCTCATCGGGCTGCGGGTCTTCTCCTCATTCGTGTTCTCGCCGCTGATCGTGACCAACGCGGTCTCGTACGGGGCCGTCGGCACGGTGCTGATCGTGCAGTGCTGGCTGATCGGGGTGGGCTTCGTGGTGTTCGGCGGTGCGCTGCTGGGCCGCCACCTCCAGAATCCGAGCAAATGGTTTCATCAGGGATCTTCCGGGCAGGCGGAGGGGAGCGCTGATCGACCCCCGGAAGGAGAACCCCATGGGTGCCGAGAAGAAGGTCAAGAACACCGGCCAGAAGATGAAGGGCAAAGCCGAAGAGGCCACGGGCAAGCTGACCGGCGATGAGAGCTTGCGGCTGAAGGGCAAGGCCGACCAGGTCAAGGGCGATGCCAAGCAAGTAGTGGAGAAGGGCAAGGACACCCTCGACCACTGACGTCGGCCCGTCCGCACACCGTTTGTGGGATTCCGTGGGACCGGAGGGGCGCAGCGCGCCCGCCGGTCCCACGGGCCTGCGGGCGTCCGGTCGTCCGGTCGTCCGGTCGTCCGAGGGTCCGGTCGCGGAACCGCCGGTCGTCAAAGGCGCAGGTAGGCGCGGATGGTCGTGCCGTCGGCGGTGGTGCGCTGGCGCACCAGATCGGCGATGCGGTGCACGAGCAGCAGGCCCCTGCCGTGGGGCCGGTCGCGGGAGGCCGGGCGGCGGCCGGCGAGGAGGTCGGTGAGCCGTCCGCGGTCGTGCACCTCGCAGACCACGTGACCGTCCTCCGCCCAGACGCGGACGACGCCCGAACCGCCGCCGTGCAGCACGCTGTTGGTGGTCAGTTCGCCGACGGCCAGGGAGAACTCGGCGAGCCGGTCACCGGCCAGCCCCAGGCGGCGCGCCTCGGCCGTCGCCGCGTGCCGGGCCTCGGCGAGCCGGGGCTCCGCGAATCCGAAGGCGAGGGCGCGGGAGGGGCGTTGCGGCAGCCGGTTGTGCGCGGCGATCACCCGCCCGGGCGCGTACTGCGCGCTGCGTCGGCCACGGTCACCGTCGAGGACCACGGGATGCGTGGCACGGGCCTCGGCCAGTGCGGCGGAGTCCAGCCCGGTGGCGTCGTAGGGGCACAGGATCGTGACCGGGCGGCCGGCGAACGCCACGTTGATCAATGCTTCGTGCTGGGCGCACGCCGGGTACTCCAGGACGCTCCGCCCGGGCCAGACCGGCTCACCGATGATCCGTACCCGGCCCGCCGGGCGGGTGTCGGCGAAGGCCCGCAGCACATCGGGGATGATGCGGCCGGGATTGCGCCCGGCGTGTTCCATGTCGATCCATTGCACATTGGCGCCGCGCGGGCCCAACGCGGCGCGCAGTTGGGCGAGACGGGGCGGGGGCACGGCGACGGCGACCGGTTCACCGGCGGCCATCCCCTCGAGCAGGAACGGCACCGTGCGAGCCGTGTACTCCCCCGCGTCCCGGTAGAACAACGCGGGGTGCTCGAACGGCCCGGCGTCGGAGAGCTCGCCGACCTCGCTCAGCACCTCGTCACCTCCCACCCCCGGACCAGACCTTAGCAACCGGTTCCCGGGGGCGGCGGGTGCCGACGGGGCGTCAGCTGTCGTAGTCGACCGTCAGGTCGTCCGACACCGGGTAGCTCTGGCAGGTCAGCACGTAGCCCGCGTCGACCTCGGACGCCTCGAGGGCGAAGTTGCGGCGCATCTCCGCCTTGCCGTCGGTGACGAGTGCCCGGCAGGTGCCGCAGACGCCGCCCTTGCAGGCGAACGGCAGGTCCGGGCGGGTGCGCTGGGCACCGTCGAGGATGCTGCGGTCGCGCGGCAGCGCGGCCGTGGTGGTGCGGCCGTCGAGGACGACGGTGACCTGGCTGACCGGGCCGTCGGCGACGGCGTCCTCGTGGCGGACCGGGGTGACGGGTTCGTCGTCCGCGTAGAACAGCTCCTGGTGCACCCGGTCGTCGGGTACGCCGAGGCCGGTGAGGACCTGCTGGGCGTCGACGACCATGCCGTGCGGGCCGCACAGCCACCAGTGGTCGGCGTTCGGGACGTCGACGAGGCCCTCGACGAGGGTGGCGAGCCGTTCGGCGTCGAGGCGGCCGGAGAGCACGTCGGCTTCGCGCGGCTCCCGTGAGAGCACGTGGGCGAGGTGGAACCGGGCGGGGTGCAGGTCCTTCAGCTCGGCGAGTTCGTCGGCGAACATGACCGTGTCGGTCCGCCGGTTGCCGTAGAAGAGGGTGACCCGGGAGCCCAGGTCGGCGGCGAGGACCGACTCGGCGATGGAGAGCATCGGGGTGATGCCGGAGCCGGCCGCGATGAGCACATGGTGCCCGGGCGCGGTGAGGTCGGGGGTGAAGGCGCCGGTGGGGCCCATGACCTCGACGGTGTCGCCCGGGCGCACGTCGTGCACCAGCCAGGCCGAGAACAGCCCGCCGGGCACCACGCGCACCCCGATGCGGGGGGTGGCGCCGGCGGGGGAGCAGATGGAGTACGAGCGGCGCTCGTCCCGGCCGTCGACCTCGCGGCGCAGCGTGAGGGACTGCCCGGGCGCGAAGGCGAACTCCTCGGCCAGTTCCCGCGGTATGTCGAAGCTGACGGCGGCCGCGTCCTCGCAGAGCGGCTCGACCGCGGCGACCCGCAGGGCGTGGAAGGCCGGGCGGCGACGGACCCGCGGGGCCGCTGCCGCCTGCGGGGCGGGGGTGGTCGGGGCCATCAGATCTCCTTGACGTACTCGAACGGCTCCAGGCAGGCACGGCAGCGCCACAGGGCCTTGCAGGAGGTGGCAGCGAAGCGCGAGGTCTCCTGGGTGTCCGCGGATCCGCAGCGGGGGCAGGCGACGGCGCGCCGGGTGTCGGTGAGCAGCAGCGGTACCGGCCCGGCCGCACGCCGGGGCGCCGGGCCGGGGGGCGCGATGCCGTGCTCGGCGAGCTTGCGGCGGCCCTCGGGGGTGATCCAGTCGGTCGTCCACGGGGGGTCCAGGACGGTGCGGATCTCGACCCGGTGGAAGCCGGCGGCGCGCAGCCGCGCCGCGACGTCGGCACGCATCTCCGCCATGGCGGGGCAGCCCGAGTAGGTGGGGGTGAGGGCGGCCACGACGGTGCCGTCCGGGGCGACCGCGACGTCGCGCAGGACGCCGAGGTCGGCCAGGGTCAGCATGGGCAGCTCGGGGTCCGGCACCTCGGCGGCCACCCGGGCCGCCCGGTGGGCGTCGGTGAGCGTGGTCACGGCGCTCACCAGACCGCTCCGGGGTGAGCACGGGCGACGCCCTGCAACTCCGCGAGCAGCGGGGCGAGGTGTTCGGTGCGGTCGCCCTCGCGGCCGTGGCCGGGCAGGGGCTCGGCCACGGCCGGGGGCAGCCCGGCGGCCTCGGTGACCTGGCGCAGCGCGGCGGTGACCTCGTCCCGTACGTCGGCCGGGTCGACGCCGCACGTCGCGCCGGCCGTGAAGAGCTCCTCCAGGTACGGGGCGACCTGCTCCAGGCCGGCCCGCATGCGGCGGTGCGACTCCTCGGTGCCGTCGCCGAGCCTCACCGTCCACTCGGCGGCGTACTGCCGGTGGTAGGTCAGCTCGTTGACGCCCTTGGCGGCGATGGCGGCGAGGACCGGGTCCTGCGCGGTGCGGGCGAGCCGCTCGAAGACGGCGAGCCGCCAGCTGGACGTGACCAGCAGCCGGGCCATGGAGAACGCGAAGTCCCCGCAGGGCAGTTCGGCTAGGCGGACGTTGCGGAAGTCGGCGGCGTCCCGGAAGTACGCGTAGGCGTCCTCGTCACGGCCGGTGCCGTCCACCTGACCGGCGCGGGAGTAGAGCAGCCGGGCCTGGCCGAGCAGGTCGAGTCCGATGTTGGCGAGGGCGACCTCCTCCTCCAGCTCCGGCGCGCGGGTGCACCACTCGGCCAGGCGCTGGGCGCCGACCAGGGCGTCGTCGCCGAGCGCGAGGCAGCGGGCGGCCAGCTCCGCGGCGTCCACGCCCTCGGGCACGGCGGTGTCGACGCCGTGCAGGGGGTCCTGGAACCCGGTGCCGAAGGCCCAGCGGGCGTCGTCGTCGTGCCCCTCGGCCAGGGACAGGTAGACGTGCTCGTCGCTCATGCCCTGCTCCTAGATGTGGGGGACGTCTTCGGGGATGTCGTAGAAGGTGGGGTGCCGGTAGACCTTGTCGGCGCTGGGGGTGAAGAAGGGGTCCTTCTCGTCCCGCGTCGACGCGGTGATGTGCTCCGAGCGCACCACCCAGATGCTCACGCCCTCGTTGCGCCGCGTGTAGAGGTCGCGGGCGTGGGTCAGCGCCATGCGGTCGTCGGCGGCGTGCAGGGAGCCGACGTGGACATGGTTCAGGCCGCGCTTGCCGCGGACGAACACCTCGTACAGGGGCCACTCGGCCCTGGTCGCGCTGTCGCCGGTGGTGCTCATGCCACAGCTCCTTCCTCTGCCCGGGCCGCCTGCTTGGCGGCGTGGGCGGTCGCGGCCTCGCGCACCCAGGCGCCTTCCTCGTGTGCGGAGCGGCGGCGTTCCATCCGCTCGCCGTTGCACGGTCCGTCGCCGCTGATGACGCGCTGCAGTTCCGACCAGTCGGGGGTGCCGAAGTCGTGCCGGCCGCGCTCGTCGTTCCAGCGCAGCTCCGGATCGGGCAGGGTCACGCCGAGCTTGTCGGCCTGCGGGACGGTCATGTCGACGAACCGCTGGCGCAGCTCGTCGTTGCTGTGCCGCTTGATCTTCCAGGCCATCGACGCGGCCGAGTTGGGCGAGTCGCCGTCGGGCGGCCCGAACATCATCAGTGAGGGCCACCACCAGCGGTCCACCGCGTCCTGCACCATGGCCCGCTGGGCCTCGGTGCCGCGCATCATCGTCATCAGCAGTTCGTAGCCCTGGCGCTGGTGGAAGGACTCCTCCTTGCAGATGCGCACCATGGCGCGGGCGTACGGCCCGTAGGAGGAGCGGCACAGCGGCACCTGGTTGCAGATGGCGGCCCCGTCCACGAACCAGCCGATGACGCCGACGTCGGCGAAGCTGAGGGTCGGGTAGTTGAAGATCGAGGAGTACTTCTGGCGGCCCTCGATCAGGCGCTGCGTGAGGTCCGCGCGGTCCACGCCCAGGGTCTCGGCGGCCGAGTAGAGGTAGAGCCCGTGGCCGGCCTCGTCCTGGACCTTCGCGAACAGGATGGCCTTGCGGCGCAGCGACGGGGCGCGGGTGATCCACTCGCCCTCGGGCTGCATGCCGATGATCTCCGAGTGCGCGTGCTGCGCGATCTGCCGGACCAGCGTCCTGCGGTAGCCCTCGGGCATCCAGTCCCGCGGCTCGATGCGCTGGTCCCGCGCGATCGTGGCGTCGAAGTGCTCCTGGAGCGGCGCCTGCGCGCCCTCCGCCGGCACGGTGGCGTTCGGTGTGGTCATCGATACCAGCTTCCCCTACCGACCATTCGTTCGGTTACAGTCTGACGAACTTCGCCGCCTCCGGCAAGCCCTGTGGACGACGGCCGCGCGGGGCCCGCGGAAGGCCCCGGTCACACCCGCTCCACCAGCATCGCCACGCCCTGGCCCACCCCGACGCAGAGGGTCGCGAGGCCGCGGCGGCCGCCCTCGCGCTCCAGGCGGCCCAGGAGGGTGAGCAGGATGCGGGCGCCCGAGCAGCCCAGCGGGTGGCCGAGCGCGATCGCGCCGCCGTCGGCGTTGACCCGCTCCTCGTCCAGTTTGAGGCGCCGCACGACCGCGAGGGCCTGGGCGGCGAAGGCCTCGTTGAGCTCGATCGCGTCCAGGTCGCCGACCTGCCATCCGGCGCGCGCGAGGGCCTTCTCGGTGGCCGGGACGGGCCCGAGGCCCATGATGTGCGGCTCGACGCCCGCCGTGGCCGTGGTGACGATCCGGGCCCGCGGGGTGAGGCCGTACCGATCGACGGCCGCACCGCCGGCCACCACCAGGGCCGCGGCGCCGTCGGACAGCGGCGAGGAGGAACCGGCGGTCACGATGCCGCCCTCGCGGAAGATGGTGCGCAGGGTGCCGAGCTTCTCCAGGGTGGTGGACGGACGCGGACCCTCGTCCCGGGTCACCTCGCCGCCCTTGACGGCGACCGGCACGATCTCGCGGTCGAAGCGGCCGGCCTCCTGGGCGGCGACGGCCCGCTGGTGGCTGCGCAGCGCGAAGGCGTCGGAGTCGGCGCGGGTGATCCCGTCCAGCGCGGCGACCTCCTCCGCGGTCTCCCCCATGGACAGGGTGTCCTTGGCGGCGAAGCGCGGGTTGGTGAACCGCCAGCCCAGGGAGGTGTCGTGCACCTCGCCCGGCTTGGCCCACGGGGTGCCGGGCTTGGCCATCACCCAGGGGGCCCGGGTCATCGACTCCACTCCTCCGGCGACGACCAGGTCGGCCTCGCCCGAGCGGATCGCCTGCGCCGCCGAGGCGACGGCGGTGAGCCCGGAGGCGCAGAGCCGGTTGACGGTGTAGCCGGGCACCGTGTGCGGCAGACCCGCCAGCAGCACGGCCATCCTGGCGACGTCGCGGTTGTCCTCGCCCGCCTGGTTGGCGGCGCCGAGGATCACCTCGTCCACGGCACCGGCCGGGATCCCGGCACGGTTCACGGCCTCCCCGACCACCAGGGCGGCCAGGTCGTCGGGTCGCACGGAGGCCAGGGCGCCGCCGTAGCGGCCCTGCGGGGTGCGGGCGCCGTCGACCAGGAAGACCTCGTCTGCGGACCGCGGGGGGAGGTGCTGGGTCATGCGTTCCACCTCTTGACAGGCAGTTCGGATGCTGGATTACCTTGGGCGTGCCGCACGCTAACCGAATGTTCGGTCGGTTCACAAGAGTGGTGACGATCGTGAGGGGTGCCATGGACACGACGCAGGGCCCGGCGGAACGCATGTTCGCCGCCGACAAGGCGTCGCAGAGCCTCGGCATCGAACTGCTGGAAGCCGGCCAGGGGACCGCCGTGCTGCGCATGACCGTCACGCCCGCGATGGTCAACGGACACGGCATCGGCCACGGGGGCTACCTCTTCCTGTTCGCCGACACCGCCTTCGCCTGTGCCTGCAACAGCCACGGCCCGGTGACGGTGGCCGCCGGGGCCGACATCACCTTCGTCGCGCCCGTCCACGAGGGGGACGAACTGGTCGCCACCGCGCAGGAGCGCACCCGCTTCGGCCGCAGCGGCATCTACGACGTGAGCATCCTGCGCGGCGACCAGGTGGTCGCCGAGTTCCGCGGGCGCAGCCGCAGCATCGGACGTACGGAGGAGAACGGATGAGCAGCGAGCCGACGGACCGGGCGACCGCGGGGACGCGACTGGGAGAGCCGCTCCCCCACGGCCTGCTGGACTCCGCCGAGAAGCTGGGCGCCGCCGAACTGCGGGAGCTGCAGCTCACCCGGCTCCGGGCGACGCTGCGCCACGCGTACGACAACGTCGAGGCGTACCGGAAGAAGTTCGACGAGGCCGGGCTGCGCCCCGAGGACTGCGCGAGTCTGGACGACCTGGCGCGCTTCCCCTTCACCACCAAGGCCGATCTGCGCGACAACTACCCCTTCGGCATGTTCGCCGTCCCCATGGACCAGGTGCGCCGCGTCCACGCTTCCAGCGGCACGACCGGCCTGCCCACCGTGGTGGGCTACACCGAGAACGACCTGTCCATGTGGTCCGACGTGGTGGCCCGCTCCATACGCGCCGCCGGCGGCCGTCCCGGGCACAAGGTGCACATCTCCTACGGCTACGGCCTGTTCACCGGCGGCCTGGGCGCGCACTACGGCGCCGAGCGCGCAGGGTGCACGGTGATCCCCGCCTCGGGCGGCATGACGGCCCGCCAGGTGCAGATCATCCAGGACTTCAAGCCCGAGATCATCATGGTCACCCCGTCGTACATGCTCACCCTGCTGGACGAGTTCGAGCGCCAGGGCGTCGACCCGCGCGGCACCTCGCTGCGGGTCGGCATCTTCGGCGCGGAGCCGTGGACGGAGGAGATGCGCCGCGAGATCGAGGAGCGCATGGACATCCACGCCGTCGACATCTACGGCCTGTCCGAGGTGATCGGCCCGGGCGTCGCCCAGGAGTGCGTGGAGACCAAGGACGGCCTGCATGTGTGGGAGGACCACTTCTACCCCGAGGTAGTCGACCCGATCACGGGCGAGCCGCTGCCGGAGGGCGAGGAGGGCGAGCTGGTCTTCACCTCCCTCACCAAGGAGGCGCTGCCGGTCATCCGCTACCGCACCCGCGACCTGACCCGGCTGCTGCCGGGCACGGCGCGCCCCGCCTTCCGCCGCATCCAGAAGATCACCGGCCGCTCCGACGACATGATCATCCTGCGCGGGGTGAACGTCTTCCCCAGCCAGATCGAGGAGATCGTCCTGCGCACGCCCGGTGTGGCGCCCCATTTCCAGATCCGGCTCACCAAGCGCGGCCGGATGGACCACATGGAGGTCGTCGTCGAGGCGCGTCCCGGCGCCGCCGCCGCGCTGCGCGAGGAGGCGGCGCGTTCCGTCGCGGCGGGCGTCAAGGAGGGCGTGGGCGTCACCGTCGAGGTGACGGTCGTCGACCCCGACACCGTCGAGCGCTCCGTCGGCAAGATCCGCCGCGTCCGGGACCTGCGAGCCGAGTAGCGGCGCGCCCCCGCACCCACGCCTTCGGCCGCATCGCGTTGACATGCAGCCGTCCGGCTGCCTATGTTTGACAGGCAGCCGGACGGCTGCATTTTGGGGACGGCCGGGAAAGCGGGATGGACGAGGTCTTCAAGGCGCTGGCCGACGCCAGCCGCCGGCGGCTGCTGGACAGCCTCAACGCGCGCAACGGGCAGACCCTCCGCGAACTGTGCGCGGGGCTGGACATGGCCCGGCAGTCGGTCAGCAAGCACCTGGCCGTGCTGGAGGAGGCCGGGCTGGTCACGACGGCCCGCCGGGGCCGGGAGAAGCTGCACTACCTCAACGCCGCCCCGATCAACGCCGTCGCCGAGCGATGGATCGACCGGTACGACCGCGAGCGTGCGCACGCGCTCGCCGACCTGCAGAGGGCATTGGAGCAGGCACCCATGAGCGAGTCCGCATTCGTCTACACCACGTACATCCGCACCACGCCCGAGCGCCTCTGGCAGGCGCTGACCGACCCGGCGTTCACCCGCCGCTACTGGGGCGTCGCCTTCGAGACCGACTGGGCGGCCGGCTCGGCCATGGTCTGGGAGGAGGGCGGCGCCCGCACCGCCGATCCCGCCCAGGTCGTGCTGGAGTCCGACCCGCCGCACCGGCTCTCCTACACCTGGCACACCTTCACCCCTCAGTGGGCCGCGAAGGCGGGGGTTGACGAGGAGGTGCGCGCCCGGCTGGCCGGGGACCGCCGTTCCCAGGTCACGTTCGAGATCGAACCGCTCGGGGAGACGGTCAGGCTGACCGTCGTCCACGAGGCCCATGACCCCGGCAGCACGGTCCTGGGCATGGTCTCCCAGGGCTGGCCCGCCCTGGTGTCGGGCCTGAAGACACTGCTGGAGACCGGCGAACCGCTGCCGGAGCCGCAGGGCTAGCCGCCCCGGCGCGAGCGCGGTGATGCCGCGGACCCCGAGCACACGAACCCGGGCCGCGGCGCCTACGGGCCGGGCCGGGCGTCGCTCCGGCCGCTCTCCTGCGCGCCTCCCGACGTGCCTGCCGACGTGCCTCCCGCCACGGTGCCGGGGCCCGGGCCAACGCCCGAGGTACGCCCGCGCGTCGACCGCTCACCGAACGCCGCGACGACGGTGAGCAGGAGGGTCAGGCCGACACCGGCCAGGATCGAGACGTCCGGGTCGGCCACCCTGAGCAGCGCACCGGAGAGGCTGCCCGCCGCGGCGTAGCCCGCGCCCACGGCGGCGTACATCACCGAGTAGCCGGCGGCGAGCGCGCTGGCGGGCAGGACCTGCCGCAGTTGCAGGTTCCGGGTCAGCATCGCCCCGGCCTGCAGGACACCGGCGACGAGCAGGATCGCGCCCATCCAGGGCGCCGACGGCAGTACGGCGACGAGCGCCACGCACGCCGACACCGCGAGCAGCAGGACCAGCGACTGCACGGGCAACCGCCCCGGCCAGCCGGCGCGCAGACCGTACAGGAAGGACCCGAGCCCCGACCCGGCGGCGAACCCGGCGAGCAGCGGCCCGGCGAGGCCGAGCGCGATCCCGCGGTGCTCCAGGAGCGCCGGCAGGATCAGCTCGGCGAGGGCGAGCAGCGACAGGGACGCGGCGCCGGTGACGTAGACCGGCCAGGCCCGGACCGTGATCCGCAGCATCGACTCACCGCCGCGGTCCCGGCGGTCGGTCTGCCATCCGGCGGGCAGCGCCCACAGCCCGGCCACCGAGACCGCCATGAGGACGGCTGCGAGCAGCAGCGGGGTGTACGGGGCCACGCCGAGCGCGAGCCCCGTCACCGCGGCAGGGCTCACCGCCCAGATGGCGAACGTCAGCACCGACTCGGCGCTGAGGGCCTGCGTCACGGCCCGCGCCGGCACGATCGAGGTGAGCAGTTGCCGCATGCCACCTGGGGCGGCGGCGGGAGCCGCCCCCGCCAGGAACGCGAACCCGGCCAGTACGGCGGGGTGGGCGTCGTGCAGGACCCCGAGTCCGGCGAAGCCCACGGCTCCCGCCGCGAGCCCCAGCGCCAACTGAGGCCGTGCCCGCTCGGCTTCGAGCCGCATGCCGAGCAGTGGCGCCCCGACGATCTCCCCGATCACGTAGGCGGCGGCGAGCAGCGCCCCGAACGTGTAGCCACCCGGCCGTTCCCGCACCAGGAACACCAGCGCGAGCGGCGCCATGGCCACCGGCATCCGGGCCCCGACGGCCACGGCCCCCCAGGTCAGGACGGGCCGGACGAGGACGTGGCGGTACATGCCCAGGGACATGGGGGCGACCGTAGCCGGGGGTCCGGCACCCGGCAACAGGTTTGCCGGGGTGGTGCGGTCCGGGGCGATCCGGGGCGGTGCGTCAGAGCCGTGAGCGCAGGAAGGCGAGGGCCTCCTCGTCGTCGTCCACCGCGCCGCCCTCGTGGCCGTTCCAGGGCCAGACGGCCATCTCCTTGGGCCCCGCGTACGCGTTGTACGCGGCGAAGACCGTCGAGGGCGGCGTGATCTCGTCCATCAGTGCCGCGGAGAAGCGGGCGGGCACCCGGGCGCGGGCGGCGAAGTTGACGCCGTCGAAGTAGGACAGGGTTCGCATGGCCCGCTCGGCGCGGCCGCGATGGACGGCGAGGTAGCGGCCGATCTCGCGGTACGGGTCCGCGTCCGTGATCACCGTGGCCCGGGGGAAGTCGCAGAGGAACGGGACGTGCGCCACCAGGGCCTGGACCTCGGGGGCGAGGGCGGCCACCGCGAGCGCGGTGCCGCCGCCCTGGCTCGCGCCGAGCACCGCGATCCGCCCGGGGTCGACCGAGGGCAGCGTGCGGACCGCGTCAACGGCTCGGACGGCGTCCGTGAACAGGCGGCGGTAGTAGTACGTGCGGGGGTCGTCGATGCCCCGGGTCATCATCCCGGGGGCCTGCGGGCCCGTGGTGCCGGAGTCGGGGGTGTCGCCGCGGCTCCAGCCCGAGCCCTGGCCCCGGGTGTCCATGTGGAAGTGGGCGAAGCCCGCGGACGCCCACAGCAGGTTGTCCAGGGCGTGGCCCCGGCCGCCGCCGTAGCCGACGTACTGGACGACCGCGGGCAGCGGTCCCTCGGCCCCGTGCGGCAGCCGGAGCCAGGCCCGCACCGGCTCACCGCCGAAACCCGGGAAGGTGACGTCGAAGACGGCCACGGTGCGCAGCCGCGGGCCGGACGCGGGGACGACGGTGACGGCCGCGGTCCCGGCGGCGCGCGACTCGGCGAGCGTCGTCCGCCAGAAGTCGTCGAAGTCGGCGGGCACGGTCTGGGTGCTGCGGTGGTCCCGCAGCTCGGCCTCGGGGAGATCGGTGAACAACGTCGGCTCCAGGTCAGGTGGCGAGCGGCCGGTAGTCGAACCAGTCGACGTCGGCGACGGTGGTGGAGGGGGCGCCGTGGGCGGTGGCGTACGGACCCAGCCAGACACCGAGGAAGCCACCGGCACGGGGCGAGCTGAGGAATCCGCCGTCCACGGCGGTCAGTTCGGTCTCCGCGTCCGGGGCCGCGCCCGCGGGGGCGTGGCACAGCCCGTAGCGCTGGCCCGCGGCGTGGATGCGCAGCACCACGGGCCCCGGGGGCAACGGCGCCTCCGCGACGATGCGTTGCTCGCCGCCGGTGCGGACCGCGGCGAGCACGCGGCGGCCGCCGCGGCCGTCCCCGGCCACCGCGAACACCAGATGGTCCGCCTCGGACTGGCGGACGGCGAGCCCGGCCCACTCCTGCGGGGTCCGCGGCGCCACGTCCAGGAGTGCGGACACGCTGACGTCCTGGTGCTGCTGACGCCGGCCGAGGAAGCAGGGGGTGCCCGTCTCGGCGAGCGTCGCCGGACCGAGCGGCAGCCGGAGCCGGCCGGGACGCGCGGTGAGCGACCAGAAGGGTTCCGCGGTGCGCACCTGGTTCCACCGCGGATCCAGCCGGGGACCGTCGAAGTCGTCGCGCACCGGCACCGGGTGGGGCCCGTCCGCGGGAGCGGCGACCACGGGCGGGCGGAAGGGGCCGAGCGTCGTGCCGGCGCCGGGCGCGAAGAGCGGCCAGCCGTCCTCCCAGCGCACCGGGACGAGGAAGGTCTCCCGCCCGAGGTTGGGGTGGTACCCGCCGTACGGGCGGCTGCCGAGCAGCACCGCCCACCACTCCCCCTCGGCCGTCCGCACCAGGTCGGCGTGGCCGACGCCGACGACGGGGAAGTCGCGGCCCAGGTGGCGGTGGGTGAACACCGGGTTGGCCGGATTGCCGGTGTACGGTCCGGTGACCCGGTCGGCGCGGGCGACGCTGACGGCGTGCCGGTGCTCGGTGCCGCCCTCGGCCGCCAGCAGGTAGTAGCGGCCGTCCACCTTGTACAGATGGGGCCCCTCGGCCCACACCGCGCCGTGCAGCGCCCCGCGCCAGAGCAGGTGCTCGGGGCCGGTGAGGGTCAGCGCCGCGGTGTCGAACTCCCGCAGCCAGACGTCGGTCTGGCCCTCCCACTCCCCCGGTTCGGCGAGCCGTGTGCCGGTGCACCAGGCGCGGCCGTCGTCGTCGAAGAAGAGGGAGGGGTCGATGCCGGGGGCGTCGTCCAGCCACACCGGGTCGCTCCACGGCCCGGCGGGGTCGGTGGCGGTGACGACGAAGGTGCCGCCCCGTCCGCTGCCGCCCACCAGCGTGGTCACGACGTAGAAGCGGCCCCGGTGGTGCCGGATCGTCGCGGCGAAGATCCCTTCGGAGGAGGCGACGGTGCCGAGGTCCACCTGCGAGAGCCGGTCCAGGACGTGCCCGACCGGCCGCCAGTGGACCAGGTCGCGGCTGTGGAACACAGGGATGCCCGGGAAGTACTCGAAGGTCGAGGTGATCAGGTAGTAGTCCGCCCCGACCCGGCAGACGCTCGGGTCGGGATGGCAGCCCGGCAGGACGGGGTTGGCGACGTTCGCCGTCGACACGGCCGCCTCCCCCGTCCCTTCGGGCAGGCTCACCTGGACTCCTCCGGCACGCCGGCGACCAGCGCGTGCAGCCGCCGGGTGTGGTCCACCTGCCGTGCCGGGCCGGTCAGTTCGGCCCGTACGGTGAACCGGACGTCGGTGCTCGACGCGGCCAGCCGCACCTCCAGCTCCCCCGGTTCCACGACGCGGCGGCCGTCCCGTCCGGTGAAGGCGGCGACGTCGGCGGGGACCGTGACGTCGATGCGCCGCGTCTCGCCCGCCTCGAGCGGCACCCGCAGGTAGCCGACGAGCCGCTGCACCGGCTGGACGACGGAGGCGATCGGGTCGTGCAGGTAGACCTGGACGACCTCGCTGCCCGCACGGCCGCCGGTGTTGCGGACGGTGAAGGACAGCTCGACCTCGCCGTCGGTGCCGGTCACGGCCCGGCCGTCGGCGGCCCCGTGCACCTGGGGCGCCGACCACTCGAAGCTCGTGTACGTCAGCCCGTGGCCGAAGCCGAAGGCGGCGGCCGGGTCGATGTTGGAGACCTCGCTGGCCCGCGCGAGCGGCGCGGCGAGGTAGGTGGAGGGCTGGACGCCCGGGTGCCGGGGCACGCTCACCGGCAGCCGCCCGGACGGGTTGATCCGCCCGCTCAGCACTCCGGCGAGGGCCGTGGTGCCCTCCTGCCCGGGGAAGAAGGTCTGGACGACGGCCGCGGCCTCGTCCACGGCCCGTCCGAGGGCGTACGGGCGGCCGGCCAGCAGGGTGAGCACGACGGGCGTCCCCGAGTCGAGGAGCGCGTCGAGCAGCCGCTGCTGGACGCCCGGCAGGGTGAGCGACTCCGCGTCGCAGCCCTCGCCACTGGTGCCGCGGCCGAAGAGCCCCGCGCGGTCGCCGAGCGCGACGACGACCACGTCGGCGTCGCGGGCCGCACGGACGGCCGCCGCGATGCCCGAGACATCGCTGTCATCGATGCCGCAGCCGGCGACGGTGACGATCTCGGAGCCGGGGAACTCCGCCACCAGGGCCTGGCGCAGCGTGGGCAGTTCGATGCCGACCGGAGTGTCCGGGTGCTGCGCGCCAACGTGCACGGGGAAGGAGTAGCAGCCCAGCACCGCGGTCGGGGTCTCCGCCTGGGGACCGATGAGCGCGATGCGGGCGGGTCGCTCCAGGGGCAGGGTGCCGTCGTTGCCGAGCAGGACGGCGGACCGCTCGGCGAGGCGCCGCGACAGGTCCCGGTGGGCGGCCGAGTTCAGGTCGACCGTGCCGCGCAGGGACTGCGGGTCGGTGAGGTCGGCCCCGGCGAGCGCGGACGGCACCGGGCTCCATCCGGGGTCGAGCAGGCCGAGTTGCGCCTTCTGCGTCAGGACGCGGCGCAGGGCGCGGTCCACGAACTTCTCGTCGACCAGGCCCGTGGCGACGGCGTCCCGCAGCGGCTGCCCGAAGGTCTTGACGGTGGGCAGTTCCACGTCGACGCCGGCGTGCAGGGCGGTGCCCGCGGCGTCCGCCCAGTCGGCGGCGACGCCGTGCAGGGTCTTGAGGAAGGCGATCCCGAAGTAGTCGGCGACGACGGTCCCGTCGAAGCCCCAGGCGTCGCGGAGCAGCCCGGTCAGCAGTTCCTCGTCGGCGGCGGAGGGCACGCCGTCGGTGTCGGTGTACGCGTGCATCACGGACCGGACGCCGCTCTCCCGGACCGCCATCTCGAAGGGCGGCAGGACGACGTCGGCTCGCTCGCGCGGGCCCATGCTGACCGGCGCCAGGTTGCGTCCGGCGCGGGAGGCCGAGTAGCCGGCGAAGTGCTTGAGGGTGGCCACGATGCCCGCGGACTCCAGGCCCTGGATGTAGGCGGTGGCGATGGTCCCGACGAGGTAGGGGTCCTCGCCGATGGTCTCCTCGACCCGGCCCCAGCGCGCGTCGCGCACGACGTCGAGGACGGGGGCGAGGCCCTGGTGGACGCCGACCGAGCGCATGTCACGGCCGATGGCCGCGGCCATCACCCGGACCAGCTCGGGGTCGAAGGAGGCGCCCCAGGACAGCGGGACCGGGTAGGTGGTCGCGCCCCAGGCCGCGAAGCCCGCGAGGCACTCCTCGTGGGCCATGGCCGGGATGCCGAAGCGGTTGGCGGCGGCGATCCGTTCCTGGGTGCGCATCAGGGACAGCGCGCCCAGGGCGGGGTCGACGGGGACGGTGCCGAAGGGCCGGGTGAGCTGCCCGAGGCCGTCCGGCAGGAGGTCGTCCAGGCTGGGCGGCTCGTCCATGTCGTGCTGGTGGGGGGCGACTTCGGCACCTTCGCCGGAGGCGCCGACCCAGACGCCGTAGAGCTGGGCGATCTTCTCGTCGAGGGTCATCTCACGGATGAGCGCCTCGACGCGGGAGTCGGCGGTCACGTTGTCGTTCACTTTCCTCCGACGCCCATGAGCCCCTGGACCAGGGCACGGCGGGCGAACAGGTAGACGAGCAGGACGGGAATCGTGGACAGCACCACTGCGGCCAGCAGGCCGGGGATGTTGATGCCGTACTGGGTCCGGAAGTTGTAGAGGCCGAGCGTGATCACCTTGGTCTCCTCCGACTGGGTGAGCACCAGGGGGAAGAGGAAGCCGTTCCAGGCCTGCAGGGCGGAGAAGACGACGATCGTCGACAGTCCGCTGCCCGACAGCGGCAGGACGAGCTGGAAGAAGGTCCGCCGGACGGACGCGCCGTCCATGGCCATCGCCTCGAACAGCTCGGAGGTGATGTCACGCATGGTGCCGGTCAGGATCAGCGTGCAGACCGGCAGGCAGAACGCCGCGGTCGGCAGGATGACGCCGATGAGGTTGTCGTAGAGCCCGACCTTGCTGATGACGTAGAACATCGGGACGATCACGGCCTGGGCGGGGATGGCCAGGCCCAGCAGGAACAGCCGGAACACCCCCGAGGTGCCGCGTCCCCGGTTGCGGACGATGGCGAACGCCAGCGGCGGCACGAGGAGCAGCACGATGGCCACCACGCTGACCGTGACGACGACCGTGTTGAGGAAGTACTGGCCGAAGCCGTTGCTGAAGTCCTGGACGTAGTTGTCCAGCGTGAAGGAGCGGGGGAAGGCCAGCGGCCCGTTGCCGCTGTACTCCTCGCGCGTCTGCACCGTGGCGCCGAGCATGACGTAGAGCGGCAGGCCCACCAGCGCGAGCCACAGCAGGGCGCCCAGCCCCGCCAGGTAGTTGGGGCGTCGCCTCATCAGAGCCCCTCCTTGGTGCCGGCCATCTTGTCGTAGCCCGAGACGCGCACGACGATCAGCGAGATCACGGTGGCGACGACGACGAGCATCAGCGCGACCGCGGCGCCCGCGCCGAAGTCGAATCCCTTGAAGGCCTTGTCGTACATGTAGTAGGCGCTGATGGTGGTGTCGGTGCCGGGGCCGCCCTGGGTGAGGATCAGCACCGTGTCGAAGGTGGTGAGACCGCCGACGATCATCAGGATCATCGAGGTGATGATCGAGTTGCGCAGCTGCGGCAGCGTGATGTGGAAGAACTGGCGTACGGTGCCCGCGCCGTCGATCTGCGCAGCCTGGTAGAGCACCTCCGGGATCGCCCGGGTCGCGCCCTGGTAGATCAGGGCGTGGAACGGGGTGAACTGCCAGGTGCTGACGAACACCAGCACGCCGATCGCGGCGGTCTGGGTGCCGAAGAGGTTGCCGTCGCCGAACAGCCAGCGCGCCTGCGAGGGGACGCCGAAGTTCGGGTCGAGCAGAGCGCGCCACAGCACCGAGACGGCGGTCGCGGACAGCAGCAGCGGCACGAAGAAGACCGCTGACAGCACGGCGCGGTTCCGCTGGGGACCGGCCGCCCAGACGCCGAGCAGGATGCTCAGCGGGGTCTGGACGACGACGCCCAGCACCGTGAGCAGCACGCTCAGCCAGAGGCTCTTGATCATGACGGGGTCCTGGAAGACCCGGACCCAGGTGTCGAAGCCCGCGAACTCGGGCGAGCCCAGTCCGCTCCACGTGGTGAAGGAGAGGACCGCCACCAGCACCAGGGGCACGACGGCGAACAGGGCGAAGAAGATCGTGGCGGGGAGCGCCCAGGCGACGCCCGGCCGGCCGATGGTACGGCCGGCCGGGCGCTGCGTCTGCTGCTTGCCCGTCACCGAGGCAGTGAGGGAGACCATGCGGGACGTCGCTCTCAGGAGGTGGGCAGGGCCTGCATGGCCTTGATGAAGCCGTCCGCGTCGATCTGGCCGTTGAAGAACTGCTGCACGGCCTGGTGGATCGGCGTGATGCCCGACGGCGGGTACGCCTGGTCCCACGACAGCTGGAACGAGGGCGCCTTCTGGACCAGGTCGAACTGGTACTTCAGGTAGTCCGGGTTGTCGGCCGAGTCGAGGAACTTGGTGGTGTTCGTGGTGGTGGGCAGGTTGCCGATGGCGAGCTGCTGCTTCACGAAGTCGTCGGAGTACATCAGCTTGAGGAAGTCCGCGACGGCGTCCGGGTGCTCGGTCTTCTTCAGCACCGAGTAGAAGTTGTTGGTGTTGCCGACGACGTTCGCGGCGTCACCCTTGCCGCCCGTGATGGTCGGGAAGTTGGTGTAGCCGAGGTCGTTCTTGGCGAAGTCCGGGCTGGCGTCCTGCTGCGTGGAGTACTCCCAGGAGCCCATGAGCTCGAAGCCGGCCTTGCCGCTGGCCAGGAGCTGGGGGGAGCCGCCGTCGGTGAACTTCACCGAGTCGAAGTTGGTGCCGAAGGCGCCGGCGTCGATGAGCTCCTTGAGCATGCCCAGCGCCTTCTTGCTGTCCTCGCTCTCCCAGGCGCTCTTGTCGCCGCCGAGCGCCTTGGTGAACAGCTCCGGACCCGCGACGCGGTCGTAGAGGTACTCGAACCACATCAGGGTCGGCCACTGGTCGCCGCCGCCGAGCGCGATCGGGGTGACGCCCTTGGCCTTGAGCTTCTTGACCGCGTCGATGAGCTCGTCCCAGGTCTGCGGGGGCTGGACGCCCGCGTCCGCGAGGACCTTCTTGTTGTTGAACATCAGCACCGGCTGCGTGCCGCGCATCGGCACGCCGTAGGACTTGCCGTCGACGACGGCGGTGTTGAAGACCGAGGACAGGAAGTTGTCCTTCAGGCCCGGGTCCTTCTTGATGAAGTCGTCGAGCGGGAGCAGCAGACCGGCCTTCACGAACGGCTGGATGCTGCCGCCACCCCAGTTGAAGAAGACGTCGGGGGCCTGCTTGGTGTTGATGACCGTCTGCAGCTTCTGCTGGTAGTCCGCACCGGGGACCGTGTCGAGGACGGCCTTGACCTTCGAGGTCTTGTTGAACTCGGCGACGATCGCCTTCTCCACCTTGTTCGCGGAGTCGCCGTACACGAGGACGTGAATCGTCCCGGAATCACCTCCCGCGGAGGCGCCATCACCGCCGCAGGCGGTCAGGGTCAGGCCCAGTGCCAGTGTCGCGCCGCCGGCGACGGCACGGGGGAACCACGCACGCTTCTTCATGATCGACCTCTCGAAAGTTTCGGCCGCTTTGCCGAAATTCGCCTGACGCTGGACCGTAGGCTTCCCCTTCGCCGGGGTCAACAGCGTGGAATTGACGCGACCAAACCGTTACCGAACGGCGGTGCTCTATCCTGTGCGGCATGCGTGATGATGAGACCGAGGGCCGGATCACCCTGGCCGACGTGGCTTCGAAAGCGGGCGTGTCACTTTCGACAGTTTCGAAGGTGCTCAACGGACGTCCCGATGTGGCCGCACCGACCCGGAGCAAGGTCGAACGCCTCTTGGAGGCGAACGGCTACCAGCGCCCCTCCCCCACCCAGCCCGAGTCGCGGCTGATCGAGATCGTCTTCCACGAACTCGAGAGCGTCTGGGCGATGGAACTCATCCGGGGCGTGGAGAACGTCGCCAAGAGCCGCAACATGAGCGTCGTGCTCACCGAGAGCGGCACCCGGCACGCCCCCGGCCCCGAGTGGATCGAGGGCGTGCTGCGCCGCCGCCCGCTCGGCGTCGTCCTGGTCTTCTCCTCGCTGCCCGACGACATCAAGCGCAAGTTGCGCTCACGCGCCATCAACTTCGTCATCATCGACCCCGCGGGCGACCCCGAACCCGACGTCCCGTCCGTGGGCTCGGCGAACTGGGCCGGCGGCGTCGCCGCCACCCGGCACCTCATCGACCTCGGCCACCGCCGCATCGGGATCATCACCGGCCCCGACGACATGCTGTGCTCCCTCGCCCGTCTCGACGGCTTCCGCTCGGCCATGGGCATGGCGGGACTCGCCGTCGACAACGACCTGATCCGCTACGGGGACTTCCACGTCCAGGGCGGGCACGACGGCGCCTTCGCCCTGCTGGAGCGGGCCGATCCGCCGACCGCCATCTTCGCGGGCAGCGACCTGCAGGCGCTCGGTGTCCTGGAGGCCGCCCGGGTCAAGGGCCTGCAGGTGCCGCGCGACCTGTCGGTGGTGGGCTACGACGACATCCCGCTCGCCCAGTGGGCCAGCCCGTCGCTGACCACCGTCAACCAGCCGCTGGTCGAGATGGCCGAGGAGGCCGCCCGGATGCTGCTCCGGCTGTCGCAGCCCGAGGAGACCGGGGACAAGAGCAACACCCGTATGGAGCTTGGGGTCAGACTGGTCGTCAGGAAGAGCACGGCGCCCCCGCGGGAGGCCGGGGCGGCCCGGGGGGACTGACGGCCGGAAGGGCGCGGAGCGGGCGCACGGCGTCATCCGCGGGGGCACGGAGCACCCCTGCGGACGACTGTGTGACGAAGGCCACACCCAATGTCAACGCTCGTCGGAGTGGCGGTGATTACCGCGGGCGCACGGCGGGAAATGCTCGCTATGGCCGAGGCCAAGCGCCCGGCCGGCCCCGCTGGTGGGCGTTCTTCTGAGGGGGAGATGCACCCATGCGCACCCACGCACGACACAGCCGCGGCGAACGCTCGCTGGCGGTGCTCGAGGAGGAGCACGAACGTCGCGAGCCGTTCGAGCTGCTGACGGCGGACGACGCCGACGACGCCTTCGACGAAGAGGGCTATGAGATCTTCCGGGTGCACTGCCCCGACTGTGCGCGCCCGATCGCCCTCCTCGCCGACGAGGACGTGCTGCCGCAGCACGCGCTGTGCGCCTCGCCGTGGAACCCGTTCGGGCTGACGGTCTGCCCCGGCTCGGGGCGTCCCGCCCCCGAGGCCACGGCGGCCGACGACAACGCCCGCGGCGAGGACTCGGAGTGGGGCGTACTGCTGACGCTCCCCGCCGGGCTGGACTGGCGCACGCAGCCGTTCTCCCACGTGGGCGGCCCCGGTTCGCGGCCGATCCGCGTACCGTTCCAGCGCGCGGCCTGACCGCGCCCACCACGTACGCACGGTGCCGCGCCGCCCGGCCGGGCTGCGCGGCACCGCCGGGTCAGCGCTCCTTGCTCTCCGGGCCGGCGAGGCTGCGGGCGATCACCATGCGCTGGATCTGGTTGGTGCCCTCGACGATCTGCAGCACCTTGGCCTCGCGCATGTACCGCTCGACGGGGAAGTCGGCGGTGTAGCCGTAGCCGCCGAGCAACTGGACCGCGTCCGTGGTCACCTGCATCGCGGCGTCCGCGCAGAACAGCTTGGCCATCGCCGCCTGCCGGGAGAACGGCCGGCCCGCGTCCCGCAGCCGGGCCGCGGCGAGGTAGAGCGCCCGGCCGGCCTCGATCTTGGTGGCCATGTCGGCGATCATGAAGCGCAGTCCCTGGAAGTCCACGACGGGACGGCCGAACTGCTGCCGGGTCATTCCGTACGCGAGCGCCTCGTCGAGGGCGGCCTGGGCGACGCCGATGGCGCAGGCGGCGATGCCGAGGCGGCCGGAGTCGAGCGCGGACAGCGCGATGGTGAAGCCCTGCCCCTCGTCGCCGACGCGGCGGCTGTCGGGGACGGTCACACCGTCGAAGTGGACCTGCGCCGTGGGCGACCCCTTCATGCCCATCTTCTTCTCCGGGACCGCCGCGGACAGGCCCTGCGCGTCGCCGGGCACCAGGTACGCGGTGATGCCGCGCGCGCCCTCGGCCCCGCTGCGGGCCAGCACCGTGTAGAAGTCCGCGACACCGCCGTGGGTGATCCACGCCTTGGTGCCGTCGATCCGCCACGCGTCCCCCTCGTGGGTGGCCCGGGTGCGCAGCGAGGCGGCGTCGGAGCCGGAGGCAGGCTCGGAGAGGCTGTAGGCGCCGAGCAGCGAGCCGCCGAGCATGGCGGGCAGGTGCCCGGTGCGCTGCTCCTTGCTGCCGTAGTGGGCGACCGCGTGACAGGCCAGGGTGTGCACGCTGACGCCGAGGCCGACGGTGAGCCGTGCCGCGGCCAGTTCCTCGAGCACCTGCAGGTACACCTCGTACGGCTGGCCACCGCCGCCGTACTCCTCCGGGTAGGGCAGTCCGAGCAGCCCCGCCTCGCCGATGAGGCGGAACACCTCGCGCGGGAAGACGCCGGCGTCCTCCTCCTCGGCCGCCCTGGGCTTGATCTCCCGCTGTGCCAGCTCGCGTACGAGTGCGAGCAGGTCGCGGGCCTCCTCGGTGGGAAGCTGTCGGTCCACCGGCTGAAGGCCGTCGTGGGACATGGCGGCACTCTCCTCCCTGTCGGGCGCTGCGGCGGCGTCCGCTCAGGGTGTGGCGGCGCTGCCGGTTCGTCGACCGTCGACCGATGGTCTCCCGCCGGGTCACGGCATGGTCCGACCTGCGGCTTCGGCGCGTTGGAGTATGCCCGATCGGAGGCGTCGGAGTCACGGGGTGCCAGCCCCTCCGGAGCGTGCGGCGGCGGATTTTTCCATACCGGACACCCGCGGGCCGGCTTTTCGCAAGGCTGTACGGGTCATGGGGCCGTTCGGGTTAACGTCTGTCGCGCGCGGTGCGCGTGCGGCACGTGAGCGACCCGCGTCAGGAGTCGAGGAAAGGTGATGCCGGTGTCCGTGTTCCGTACGTGGGGCCCGAGGGTGGCCGCAGTGGCGGTCGTCGCGCTGGCGGTGACGGGCTGCGGCGGCCAGGACACGGATGCGGCGGGCGGTCCGGTCGCCCTGGAGCGGATCGGCGAGGCCGTCGGCTGCACCCCGCAGTTGCAGACGGACGTGGAGGAGCTGCGCCAGGGGGCGTGCACGACGGCACGCGGTGCCTATGTGATGCTCACCTTCGCCAGCGCCGCCGGCCAGAAGTCGTGGCTGGCGGAGGCGGAGCCGTACGGCGGTTCCTACCTGATCGGGGAGCGCTGGGTGGTGGAGGCCGACCCCGAGGCGCTGGAGCCGGTGCGCGCGAAGCTGGGCGGCAGGGTCGAGGAAGGGGCGCACCACGGCGGGCACTCCGACGGCTCGTCCTCGGCCCCCTCGTCTTCCGCGAGCCGCTAGCGGGCCGCGGCCCGGCAGGGCGGAACCCGGCACACGTCGGCCTGGGCCTGATGTGCCGGGCCGCCGTCGGCCGCGGGCCCGGGGGGCGGGTCAGACCTCCAGGTCGGCTTCGATGCGCCTGAGCTGGTGGCGGGCCATCGCCAGGTTCGCCCGTTCCTTGTCCAGCGCGACGTAGAGGAACAGTCCCTTGCCGGAACGCCCGGTCAGCAGCCGGATCATGTGGATCTGGGTATTGAGCGTGATGAGGATGTCCTCGATGTGCTCCTTGAGGTTGAGCATCTCCATCGTGCGCATCTTGGCGCGGACGACGTCGGTGTTGCCCGCGGCCGCGACGGTCAGGTCGAGGTCCTTGGAACCCCCGAGGGTGCCCAGGGCCATGCCGCTGCCGTAGTCCACGAGAGCGACGCCCAGGACGCCCTCGATCGACGTCATTACATCCTTCAGCGCGGTCTCGGTGTTGGCCATTGCGGTCTCGCTTCCTTGGGGTTGAGTTCTCTGACGTGACGAATGCCTGGGTCCGGTGGCGGCGCGGCCGCGTCCCGTGCCCGGCGGCTTGTCGGCTGAAGAGCCGGGTCGTACGGTCATTTCCGCTCCTGACGTTGGAGCGCGAGGTCGACGAGATCCTCGATCCGCCGACTGGATCGACGGGCCTCCAGGTGCAGACGGCCCACGTTGGACCCGGGTCCCGCCACCAGGGCGAGGGCCATGGCACCGCCGGCCGCGTACGCGGCGATGTACCCGCGGTCGCCCCTGACGAGCAGTTCCCGGAAGCCGCCGCATTCGGTGGCCTCCGTGATCCGGGCCGCGACGCCCAGTGCCGCGGCGGTCAGCGCGGCGACCCCCTCCGGTTCCGGCCCGCTCAGGTCGTGCGCGACGACCAGGCCGTCGACGCTGGCGACGAGCCCGCCCGTCAGGTGCGGCACCCTCGCCCGCAGGCTCCGGAGTTCGGCCAGTACGTCGGCTTCCAGTGCCACCAGCTGTCTCCTTCCGGCGAGCTGCCGCAGAGCCTTCCTCCACGGTCGTTCGGCGGGCGCCGGGCGGGTCGGCAGGGCGCTCACAGGCGGGCCTCCAGGGCGGCACGAAGTCGTAGCAACAGGGCGACTGAGGGATCGGAGGACGACAGGACCGCCGGCTGCGGTCCGCCGTGGGCGAAGGGCGTGGGCGCGAGGGGCGGCGGTGCCGGCGCCGGTGGCGGCGGCTCGGGGGGCGCCGGCGACGGGGCCGCGGGGGGCGCCGGAGCCGGGACCGCGGGTGCCTGGGCGCGGACCGGCATGCTGATCCGGCCGGTCGCGGCCAGCCGGCGCACGTCCAGCAGGGTCGCGAAGGCGGAACGCCCCAGGTGCCAGGCGATCTGCACGGGCGTACGGGATCCGTCCGCCGCCGCCAGCACCGCCAGCTGAGCGGGCGTGGGGGCCCTGGCCCGGCCGGCGCGCACCTCGCTCTCGGAGCGGGGGACGACGGGTCCGGCGTCGGTGTCGTCCCAGGGCCAGGCCCGCTCCAGTTGCGCGCGGCGCCGTTGCGCCTCCCTCGCCACGCGCTGGGCGGGGACCGGCCGGGAGATGGGGCCCAGCCGGGAAGTGGCACCCGGCTGGAACCGGTCGGGTTCCGAGTCGGGCAGCATGGTGAAGTAGGCGGCGTCGAACAGTGCCAGCAGATGGCACAGCTCGAGCTCCCCGCGGGCCACCCGCCCGGTGTCGACGAGGTGCCCTCCGACGCCGCGATCGGCGCTCGCGGTGGTGACCGCCTCGCGCCACTGGTCCGGGGAGAGCAGTCCGCAGGCCATGAGCCGTACCCCGAGGTCCGGGGCGCAGGGGCTCTCGGCGTGGACGATCGCCCCGTCGCGCAGGTAGACCGCCCCCGCCGATCCGTACAGCGCTCCGCTGGCCTTCGCCTCCGCGAGCCGGGCCAGCGCGGCGGTGAAGGCGTACGCGCCCACCACCCCGGCGCGCACCTGGGCCGGCGCGCTGCCGCGCGCCGGAGTGCGCCGGGGCAGACCACGCACGGCCAGTGCCGGCCGCCCCGCCTCCGTGCCGGTCATACGAGCACCAGCCGCTCGGCGATGGCCTGCAGTCCGAGCCGGGCGACGGCCAGGTTGGCCATCGAGCGGTCCAGCCACAGGTAGAGGATGACGTCGCTGTCGAAGGAGGTGTCGAGGAAGCGGATGAGGTGGTAGCTCCCCGGGGCGGTGATGATGATGTCCTCGACCGGCACCCTTCCGGACTCCTTCGCGGTGAAGGTGCCGCCCTCCACAACCGCGCGTGCCGCCTCGGTGGTGTCCGCGGCGGCCGCCTCGTGACCGTGTCCCGGCTCCTGTCCGACCGCCCCGAGAAGGAGGCCGCTGCTCCAGTCGACCACGCTCGCCCCGAGCACACCGGGAATTGCCAGCGCCTCGGAAAGGCACTCGTCTATGCCGGGCACGCGCACCCCTTCGCCGCCACTTCTGGTATACGGAACAGCACGGAACGTTACTCATCCCGTACGCGAAAAAGGTGAGTTGGGGCATTTTCCAGAGGCATGTGCGGGCGACTCGCTAGGATTCGCCGCCCCTTGTGATCAGTCGGCGCAATTGTCCTCGGGGCCGCCCCCGGCGATCCGCGCGAGGACGCCCAGCGCCTCGCCCAGGACCTGCGGCAACGGCGAGGCGAGTCCGATCCGTACGGCGTGCGGGGTGCTGCCGCGTCCCGCGGCGAAGGCGGCGGCCGGGGTGACCGCGATGCCCTGCCGCGCGGCGGCCGCGACGAAGGTGTCGGCGCGCCAGGGTCCGGGCAGCCGCCACCAGCAGAAGAAGGCCCGCGGATCGGCCGTGACCGAGAACCCGGCGAGGCGCTCGGCGGCGATGCGGGCCCGGTCGGCCGCGTCGCGCCGCTTGGCCGCCACCACCGCGTCCACGGCGCCGTCGGCGATCCACCGGCAGGCCGCGGCCAGCGCGAAGCCGGAGGGAGCCGCACCCGTCGAGCGCAAGGCCGCGGAAACCGGGGCGGACAGCTCACGCGGAGTGAGCGCGACGCCGGCGGTGAGCCCAGGGGCGAGCCGCTTGGAGAGGCTGTCGACCAGGACCACGCGGTCGGGCGCGTACGCCGCGAGCGGCGGTGGGGCGTCCGCGGCGAGGAACCCCCACACGGCGTCCTCGACGGCGCGCAGGCCCAGCCGGCCGAGGGCGTCGGCGAGTTCGGCCCGGCGCGTCCCCGGCATTGTGACGCCGAGCGGATTGTGCAGGGTGGGCTGGGTGTAGAGCGCGTGCAGCGGGGCGGCCCGGTGGAGTTCGGCGAGGGCGTCGGGGCGCATCCCGTGCTCGTCGCAGGGGACGGGGACGAGGGTGATCCCCAGCCGTCCGCCGAGCGCCTTGACCACCGGGTAGGTGAGCGCCTCCACGGCGAGCCGGCCGCCGGGCGGCACGAGGGCGGCCACGGCGGCGGCGATGGCCTGGCGCCCGTTGCCCGCGAAGAGCAGCCGTCCGGGGTCGGGGCGCGGGCCGGTGCGGGCGAGCAGCGCGGCGAAGGCGTCGCGTGCGGCCGGGGTGCCCGCGGCGGTCAGCGGGCGCAGCGCGGCGTCGAGGACGTCGGGACGCTGCAGCGCGGCGAGCCCGGGGGCGAGCAATTGCGACTGGCCCTCGGCGACGGGGTGGCTGAGCTCCAGGTCGATCCGCCGGTCCGCCGGCTCGGCAAGGGCGGGCCCGGCGGCGGGCGGCGCGGCCCGGACGAAGGTGCCGCGCCCCACCTCTCCCACGACCAGGCCGCGGCGGGCCAGTTCGGCGTAGACGCGGATCGCCGTGGAGTTGGCGATGCCGTGCCGCCGCGCGAACGCCCGCTGAGGTGCGAGCCGGTCGCCGGGACGCAGGCGTCCGGCGGCGATGTCCGCGGCGACGGCGTCCGCGGCCGCTCGGTAGTCGTCCATCGGCGTTCCCCCTTGAGGCAATCCCTGCATTGCACCGAGAGCAAAGATCTTATTGCACCGAGCGGGGAGGGGAACCTAGCATCACGGTCAACCCCCCTGCGGGACGGGGCACATGCGAGGCGAGGAGCTCCCCTTGGCAACGGCAGTGGTCAACGGCGTGACGTTGGCGTACGACGACGAGGGGGACGGCCCCGGTACGGCTCTGGTGCTGGTGCACGGCCATCCCTTCGACCGCTCGATGTGGGCACCGCAAATCTCCGCCGCGTCGGCCGGCCGCCGGGTGATCGTGCCGGACCTGCGCGGCTACGGCGCCAGCGAGGTGGTCCCGGGGGTCACCCCGCTGGAGACCTTCGCGCGTGACGTCGCCGCCCTGATGGACCACCTGGGCGTCACGGCGGCCGTGGTCGGCGGCCTGTCGATGGGCGGTCAGATCGTCATGGAGTTCCAGCGGCTGTTCCCCGGCCGGACGACCGGCCTCCTGCTCGCCGACACCTTCCCCGGCGCCGAGACGGCGGAAGGCCGGCGGGCCCGGGACGCGATGGCGGAGCGGCTGCTGTCCGAGGGGATGTCCGGGTACGCCGACGAGGTGCTGGACCGGATGATCGCGCCCCGTAACGTGACCGCGCTCCCCGGCGTGGCCGCGCACGTCCTGCGGATGATGCGCGGCACCTCCCCCCAGGGCGCCGCGGCGGCCCTGCGCGGCCGCGCCCTGCGGCCGGACTACGGGGCGGTGCTGACCGCGGTCCAGGTGCCCGCACTGATCGTGGTCGGCCGGGAGGACGTGTACACCCCGGTCGCCGAGGCCGAGGCGATGCACGCGGCGGTCCGCGGCTCGCGGCTCGTGGTCGTCGAGGGCGCCGGGCACCTGCCGAACCTCGAGCGTCCCGAGGAGTTCAACGACGCGCTGCTGCGCTTCCTCCGTTCGTGCCCGTAGGGCCTCTCGCCCCAGTGGCTCCGGCCGCCCGGAGGGCGGGCCCCGCGTCTCCCCCGGCTTGCGCTGGGAGGTGCCCCAGTGCGGTGCATCGCAAGGCGGAGAGTCGTCCTCGTAGTGGGCTGCTCGGACGATTCGACAACTCCCCCGGGCCGAGAGGACTAGGTCGTGGTGTCGACCAGGGAGAGCGAGTGGAGGCGCTCGGGCGGGCCGGGCCTGGCGTAGTACCAGCCCTGCGCGGTGTCGCAGCCCAGCGCCCGCAGGTGCTCGGCCTGGGTGCCGGTCTCCACGCCCTCCACCGTCACCGACAGCCCGAGCGTGTGCGCCAGGTCGACGACGATCTCCACGATCTTGACGTCCACCGGGTCGGCCGGCTGCTGCTGCATGCCGCGGGTGAAGGAGCGGTCGAGCTTGAGCGTGGTGATGGGCAGCCGGCGCAGCGAGGCCAGGTTGGAGTAGCCGGTGCCGAAGTCGTCGAGGGCGATGGCCATGCCGAGATCGGCGAACTCCCGCAGCGGGCGCATCAGTTCCTCGTCAGCGCCGATGAAGGCGCTCTCGGTGACCTCCAGGCACAGCGCGGCCGGCTCCAGCCCGGCGTCCTTGATCACCGCGAGGGTCTCCGGGACGAGGCCGGGGTGGCCAAGCTGGGCCGGGGAGAGGTTGACGTTGATCCGGAGCGGATGGCCGTCGCTGCGCGGGAACTGCCAGTCCCGGGCCTGCCAGGCGGCCTGCTGCAGCACCCAGTGGCCGAGCGGCACGATCAGCCCGGTGCTCTCGGCGAGCGGGATGAACTGGTCGGGGCCGAGGATCCCGTGCACCGGGTGGCACCAGCGCACCAGCGCCTCGGCGCCGCGGACGCTGCCGTCGCCGAGCCGTACCAGCGGCTGGTACTCGATGAAGAACTCGCCGCGCTCCAGGGCTGTTGGCAGCCGGTTGGTCAGCCCGTGCCGGGTGATGGCGCGCGCGTCGGAGTCGGGGTCGGCCAGCTCGAAGCGGTTGCCGCCCGCGGCCTTGGCCCGGTACATGGTGATGTCGGCGCTGCGCAGCACCTCGGCGGGACCCAGGGAGCCTGCCTGGCCCTCGACGATGCCGATGCTGCACCGTACGGACAGGTCACGGCCGTCCACCCGGATCGGGTCGGCGAGTGCGGCCAGGATCAGGTCGGCGAGGCCGGTGATGTCCGCGCGGCTGGCGGGGTTGACGACCAGGGCGGCGAACTCGTCGCCGCCGATGCGGGCCACGAGTTGGTCGGGCGAGGTGACGCAGGCCTGGAGGCGTTCGGCGACGGCGACCAGGAGCCGGTCGCCGACGGCGTGGCCGAGGCTGTCGTTGACGTCCTTGAAGCCGTCCAGGTCGAGGTAGCAGACGCCGACGCCCATGCCCTCGGGAGCGTTCAGCGTCTGCTCCAGGCGCTCGAAGAAGAGGTTGCGGTTGGCCAGTCCGGTGAGGGCGTCGTGGGTGGCCTCGTACCGCAGCCGTTCGCTGAGCAGGCGCTCCTCGGTGATGTCCTCCATCAGCGCGAGCATGTACTGAGGGGTGCCGCCGGCGTCGCGCAGCAGGGAGACCGTCAGGTTGGTCCACAGGGCGCTGCCGTCGGGCCGGTAGTAGGCCTTCTCCATGCGGTAGTGGTCGCGCTCGCCCCGGTTGAGCTGGCGCTGCATCTCCCAGACCTCGGGGGCGTCGTCGGGGTGCACCCAGTCGTAGACGTTCTTGCTGCGGATGTGGCGTTCCAGACCGCCGAACATGGTGGTGAGGGCGGCGTTGACGTCCAGGATGCGGCCGTCCATGTCGGCGATGCCGATGCCTATCGAGGCGCCCTGGAAGACCGCGCGGAAGCGCACCTCGCTCTCGTGCAGGGCCTGTTCGGTGGCGGCCCGGGCGGCGAGCGCCGCACGGGACAGCGCCTCCTGCTCGGTGCGTGTGCGTTCCTGCAGGGCGCGGGCGTAGCCGGCGGCCACCCAGTGCTGCAGGCGGTTGCAGCGGGTGCGGCTCTCCTCCGGCGGGAGGGCGGGGCCGGGCGGGCAGTACAGCAGCAGGTAGGCGTCGACGACGTCGAGGATGCGGGCCAGCGCCTCGGGGTCGGTGCAGTGCGCGGCCACGAGCGCGGCGCCGACCTCCGCGGCCGGGCGGGGGTCGAAGGGCTGCGCGCGCAGGGCGGCGTTGAGACGCGCGGCGAGCGGGAGCAGGTACTCCTCGAACTCGCCGCGCGTCATGGAGGTGGCGGTGGCCGGGTAGATCGCCCGGCTCCAGATGATCGCGAAGCGCCGCAGGCTGTCGGCGGGCTCCGGCTCCGGGCCGGGTTCTCTCGTCATGGTCACGCCTTGCGGCCGACGCCCGCGAACCCGCTGAAGACGACCGGGTCGAGCTCGTCGTCGTCCGTGCCGTCGGGGCGCCACAACGGCGCGGAGACCAGACCGGGTTCGACGAGGTCGAAGCCGTCGAAGAAGCGCTCCACCTCGGCCCGCGACCGCATGATCAGCGGCGAGCTCGCGCTGCGGTAGACGTTCTCGACGCGCTCCCCCTCCTCGGGTCTGCGCGGGCCGCCCTCGACCGAGGCGTGGGTGACGACCAGCAGGCTGCCGGGGGCTATGGCGTCGCGCAGTTCGGCCACGGCCTTGGCCGGTTCGTCGGCGTCCTCGAGGAAGTGCAGGACGGCGACGAGCAGCAGCGCGACCGGGCGCTCCAGGTCGATGAGCCCGCGCACCTCCGCACTGTCCAGGATGTCGCGGGGGGAGCGCAGGTCGGCGGCGACGATGGCGGCGTCCTCGCTGCCCTCCAGCACGGCACGGCTGTGGGCGACGGCGACCGGGTCGTGGTCGACGTAGACGACGTGGGCGCCGGGGCTGGCGGCCTGGGCGACCTCGTGGACGTTGCCGAAGGTGGGGATGCCGGAGCCGATGTCGAGGAACTGGGTGATGCCCTGGTCGACGGAGAAGCGCACGGCCCGGCGCATGAACGCCCGGTTGGCCTGCATGATCTTCGGCAGCCCCGGAAATGCCTCGATGGCCCGCCGTCCGGCCTCCCGGTCGACCTCGAAGTTGTGCGAGCCGCCCAGGTAGTAGTCGTAGATGCGGGAGACGCTCGGCACGGAAAGATCGATTCCATGGGGGGCCCAGGCGGGACGCTCCATCAACGGCTCCAGCTCGTCGTCGGTGATCGGGACACGTGGTCGTGGACACGACCACGTGCGTCAGAGGCTACTGATCGACCGTTCGAGAGGAAACAAGAAATGGAAATATTCGATCCGTTTTCGGTCACAGACCAAAGGCATGTGCCCTGTTCCCGACAAGCAGGGAACAGGGCACAGGCTACCGCCGGATGACGGTGGATCAGTTCGGTCAGACGTTGACGCCGTGGGCGCGCAGGTACGCCAGCGGGTCCATGTCGGAGCCGAAGTCGGGGGTGGTGCGGACCTCGAAGTGCAGGTGCGGACCGGTCACATTGCCGGTGGCACCGGACAGGCCCAGCTGCTGACCGGTGGAGACCGACTGGCCGGCCGAGACCGACAGCGCGGACAGGTGGGCGTACTGCGAGTACCGGCCGTCGGCGTGCTTGACGACAACCTGGTTTCCGTACGAGCCGCCCCAGCCCGCGGAGACCACGGTGCCGGCGGCGATCGACTTCACCTTGGTGCCGGTCGAGGCGATGAAGTCGACACCGGTGTGGTAGCCCTTGGACCACATGGCGCCGGACTGGTGGTAGGCGGTGCCCAGGGTGACGCGGTCGAGCGGGGCCGTGTAGCCGGAGGCACTGGCGGCCTTGGCGGCGACCGGCTTGGCCGCCGGGGCGGCCTTGGCCGCCTTCGGCGCGGCCTTGGCGGCGGCCTTCTCGCCCATGGACAGGACCTGGCCCGGGTAGATCAGGTTCGGGTTGCCGCCGATGACCGACTTGTTGTCGGCGTACAGCTTCTGCCAGCCGCCGTCGACCGACCGGGCATCGGCGATCTTGGAGAGGGTGTCGCCACCGGCGACCTTGTAGGAGCCGCCCGCGCTCTTCGGCGCGGCAGTGGCGGCCTTCGGCGCCTCGGCCTTCTTGGCGGGGGCGGCGGGCTTGGCGGCCGGCTTCGCGGTGGTGCCGGAGACGCTCTCCGGGGTGGCCGACGGGTTTGCCATCGCCTTGGTCAGACCGGCCTTGGGGCCGCACACGGGCCAGGCCTGCGGGCCCTGGGTCGCCAGGACCTTCTCCGCGACGGCGATCTGCTGCGCCTTGGTCGCGAGGTCGGCGCGCGGGGCGTACTTCGTGCCGCCGAAGCCTGCCCAGGTGCTCTGGGTGAACTGCAGGCCGCCGTAGAAGCCGTTACCGGTGTTGATGGACCAGTTGTTGGTGCTCTCGCAGGCCGCGACCTTGTCCCAGACGCTCACGGGAGCGGCGTGGGCACCGGTGGCGCCGACGATCGGGAGCGCCACGGCCGCGCCGGTGGTGCCGGCCAGCGCGCTGATACGGGTGATGCGGGTGTTCCGCGGGCGACGGTGCTTTCCCTTACCGGGCATGCCGAATTCCTCTCCGACGCCTGCGAGGTAAGCTGTCGGGTTCGGGCTGGAGATGCCCGGCCGCAATTGGGCACGCCAAATAAAGGCATGTCGCTGCGACTTCACCCCTAGCCGTCCCGAGACCAACGGGAACGGCAACTACCTTGGGTCCCCCGCTCCTGCCGTGCGGTCTTGTCATCCGGCGTCCGGGCAGCGGCAGGACTAGGCGTTCCACCCGGAAGAATCTCGCAGGCATTTGTCCTGCGAGATCTGGAAGCTAAACGACGGAATCCTTCCGGAGCAAGGAGCCGAATCACGCCCTGCGGCGGACCGCAAGTCGATCAATCCCTTCCGTGACTTTACGTGAGAAGTGTCCGCTCTGCGTAGGCGGAAAATTGGCCCACGGTAATCACGTGATATCGCCCGGTGAATTTCGGCGGGGAAATTGGACGGTGCGTTGCCCGGGGTCTCCGCTGCGTGTTCGGCACGTGACACCCATCACGCATCGATTCATTACGCATGCACTGTGGGCGCATATGTCCGGTTAGACGCCTCAATGCCGGATAAGGCAGGACGTGTTCCGATCCAACCCGCCCCCGACCGCGCCGCCCTGAGGAATCGTCCCGAGGAGTCGTCCCGAGGGGCACCCCTGAGCCAACCGCCGAGGGCGGCCGGCGATTCCCGGATGCGCCGATCCGGCACGGCCGGCGGTGTGGCGTGCGCCACAACCGCCGCTCCGGCGGGGCGAGAAGGGACGTGGACGGCGGCCTGCGTCCGGAAAACGGACGTGACAGCGCCGATTCGGCGACGGTAGCCTCGCAATCCCGCACATTTTCTTACATCGCCCGGGAGCTCGCGTGCCCTACCTCGCCGCCGACGACCGCTACGCCTCGATGGAATACCGCAGGACCGGGCGCAGCGGGGTCCTGCTGCCCGTCGTGTCCCTGGGCCTGTGGCACAACTTCGGCGACACCTCGCCGCTGGAGAACCAGCGCGCCGTACTGCGCCGCGCCGTCGACCGCGGCGTGGTCCACATCGACCTGGCCAACAACTACGGCCCGCCCGCCGGCTCGGCCGAGGCCAACTTCGGCACGCTCCTCGCCCAGGACTTCCGTCCGTACCGCGACGAGCTCTTCATCGCCACCAAGGCCGGGTACGACATGTGGCCGGGTCCGTACGGCGAATGGGGCAGCCGCAAGTACCTGCTGTCGTCCCTCGACCAGTCGCTGGGCCGCATGGGCCTGGACTACGTGGACGTCTTCTACTCGCACCGCTTCGACCCGGACACGCCCCTGGAGGAGACCATGGGCGCCCTGGACTCCGCGGTCCGCCAGGGCAAGGCGCTGTACGCCGGCATCTCCAACTACCCCGCCGAGGCGCACCGCCGCGCGACCGAGATCCTGCGCGAGCTGGGCACCCCGCTGCTGATCCACCAGGCGGCCTACAGCATCCTCCAGCGCGACCCGGAGGACGGCGTCCTGGACGCCGTCGGCGACACCGGCACCGCCCTCATCGCGTACTCGCCGCTGGCCCAGGGCCAGCTCACCGACCGCTACCTGGACGGTGTGCCGGCCGACTCGCGGATGGCGCTCGGCCACTTCCTCAAGCGCGACGCCCTGACCGAGCGGAAGCTCTCCTTCCTGCACGCCCTCAACAAGCTCGCCGGAGAGCGCGGCCAGACCCTGGCCCAGCTGGCCCTGACCTGGGTGCTGCGCGACCCGCGGGTCGTCTCCGTCCTCATCGGCGCCAGCAGCGTCACCCAGCTCGACCAGAACCTCGCCGCCCTCGACGCGGGCCCGCTCGGCGCGGACGAGCTCGCCGAGATCGACCGCCTCTCGGCCGAGGCCGGCGTGCGCATCCCGTAACCGCAGCTGCGCGCACGGACGGGCCGGCCCCGCGGGGGCCGGCCCGTCCGCTTCGGCGGCCGGCTCAGGTGAGACGGGCCTCCAGCGCGGAGCGGACGCCGGGCCACTCCTCGGCGAGGACCGAGTAGTACGCGCTGTCGCGGACGGTGCCGTCCACGGCACGGGTGTGGGCGCGGCGGACGCCCTCGAAGCGGCCGCCGATGCGCTCGATGGCCGCCCGGGAGCGTGCGTTGCGCGCGTCCGTCTTGAAGGTGACGCGGAACACACCCCACACGTCGAAGGCGTGGGCGAGCAGCAGCAGCTTCGCCTCGGTGTTGCAGGGGGTGCGCTGGGCGGAGGCGGCGAGCCAGGTGCTGCCGATCTCCGCGACGGTCGGCACGGCGCCGCTGCGGGGCACGGAGCGGCCCGCGGGCCAGGCGGGGGTGGCCGTCCAGTAGTCGAGGTCGAGGAACCGGGTGGAGCCGATCAGGGCGTCGCGCCGGACGTCCCGTACGGCGAACGGGAGCGCGGCCCCGGTCGCCTGCTCCTGGAGTGCCTCCTCGACGTAGCCCGCCATCGCCTCACGGTCGGCCGCACCTTGGTATAGGCGTAGGTGTCGCGGGATTCGGTGGCGGCGCGCAGCAGCCCGTCCGTGTGGGCGGCGCTCAGCGGCTCCAGCCGGACGTACTTGCCTTCCAAGATCACGGGTTCGGGCATGCCCCGGATGGTGGTCTCCGGCCGGGGCACCCGTCAAGCGCGTTTCCGCGGGGCGCGTCGGAGGCCGGGGGGCGCGGATGCGAAAATGGGGGCATGAACAGCAACGACGTGTTCTTCGACATCACGATCGACGGCGAGCCCGCCGGGCGGATCGTGTTCACCCTGTTCGACGACGTGGTCCCCAAGACCGCGCGGAACTTCCGTGAGCTCGCCACCGGCGAGCACGGCTTCGGTTTCGAGGGTTCGCACTTCCACCGCGTGATCCCCGACTTCATGCTCCAGGGAGGCGACTTCACCGCCGGCAACGGCACCGGTGGCAAGAGCATCTACGGCGAGAAGTTCGCCGACGAGAACTTCCAGCTCAAGCACACCAAGCCCGGCCAGCTCTCCATGGCCAACGCGGGCCCGAACACCAACGGCTCGCAGTTCTTCATCACCACGATCGTCACCGACTGGCTCGACGGCAAGCACGTGGTCTTCGGCGAGGTCGTCGAGGGCATGGACGTCGTCAAGAAGATCGAGACGCTCGGCTCGCGCTCCGGCGCCACCAGCGCCCGCGTCGAGATCGCCAAGTCCGGCACGGTCGGCTGACCCGGTTCCGCGGAAGCGGCCCGGTACCGGAACTCCCGGTGCCGGGCCGCCGTGTTCCCCGGGTCAGCCGAAGGCCTTGACCGCCTGGTAGTAGGTCCAGGCGGTGCTGTTGCAGGCGGTCGCGGTGGCGCCGCCGTAGTTGGCGCAGATGCGCTTCAGGTCCTCGTAGAAGGCGCTGTCGAGGCGGCTCTTGTTGGCGGAGAAGGCACCCATCGCCTTGTAGTTGCGGTAGCCGAAGTCGTGCCGGGCGCAGGAGTTCTGGAACGGGAAGCCGAAGGGGTTGTCCGGGGAGCTGCTGCAGTAGTCGGTGGACCAGTCGAAGCCGTAGGCGGCCCAGGCCCCCTGGTTGCCGCGGGCGGCCCACCAGGTGTTGTAGCTCGAGGCGCTGGTCTGGGTCCAACTGGCCAGCACCTGGGCCTTGTCGGCGGGGGCGGCCTGGGCGGGGACGGCGAGGACGACGGTGACGACGGCGGCGACCGCGGTGGCGGCGAAGCCGGTCGTGATTCGGCGCATGGGGTTCTCCAGTCACTGACGGGCGCGATGTGACGCGCGGGCATGGGGGTGCAACCGGATGCGGAACCGAACGGGTGGTACTGATGTGCGAAGCCAGGATGGCGCCGCAGGGGTCTATGCGAGTAGATGCCGGACGGCAAAAATTGCATGAACATGACGACGTGCCGCCGACAGCGATCGTCGACGGCACGTCAAGAGGCTGACACCGTTGTCTGGTTCAGTTCCCCGCGGACCCCGCGGGCCGCACGTCCCCCGTTACGGAGCGTCAGGCGGTCCCGGCTCGGCCGGCTCCGCGTGCTCCCACCGCGGATGGTGACGGCGCGCCCATTCCGGCGTGACGAACCCCGTGCGCATCCCCAGCCGGGCCTCGGGGTCGCCCGCCGCCATCCACAGGTGTCCCGCGACCACGACCGCCACCGCCAGGGCCAGCCAGTCGTGGACGAAGGTCGCGCCGGTACGCCACACCACACCGCTCAGGTGCGGGAACATCATCAGCAGCCCGGTGCCGAGCATGACGAGCACCGCCCCCGCGGCGAAGGACGCGTACAGCTTCTGCCCCGCGTTGAACTTGCCCGCGGCACGCCGGTCGTGGGGCACGCGGCGCAGCGCGTCGCGCAGCCAGCCCCGGTCGTACGGGGCGAACCGGTTGAGCAGCCGCAGGTCGCGGCGGAAGGCGCGGGAGGCGAGGCCCAGGAGGGCGGGCAGCGGCAGGGCGATGCCGGACCACTCGTGGACGGTGACCACCAGCCGTCTGCGGCCCACGAGTTCGGCGAGCGGCGGCAGGTAGAGGGCCGCCGCCGTGGCGAGGCAGACGAGCATCAGGGCGGCCGTCGCGCGGTGCACCCGGCGCTCTCCGCGGGTGAACCGGCGCACCCGCTCAGGACGTGGGGTCATCGTCACGCCCGTTCGAGCGGCCGACCCAGGCGTCGACGTCGTAGCCGTAGTGCTCCCAGTAGCCGGGCCGCACGTCCCGGGTGACCTCGATGCCCGAGAGCCACTTGGCGGACTTGTAGAAGTACATCGGCGCCACGTAGAGCCGCACGGGGCCGCCGTGGGCCGTGGTGACCGGTTTGTCCTGCATCCTCAGGGCGACCAGGACGTCGTCCCTGCGGGCCTGTTCGAGGGTGAGGCTCTCGCTGTAGACCCCGTCGAAGCAGGTGAAGCGGACGGCTCCGGCACCGTCCTGCACGCCCGCGAGGTCGAGCAGGTGGGACAGCCGCACCCCTTCGAAGGGCGTGCCGGGCACACGCCACCCGGTCACGCACTGCACGTCGCGGACCAGCCGGGTCTGCGGCATCGCCCGCAGGTCGGCCAGGCTGTGGGTGGCCTTGCGGTCGACGAGGCCGGAGACGGTGAGGCGGTAGTCGCCGGCGTCCCGGTGGGGGACGGAGTCCGCCACGTTGTAGATGCGGAAGCCGCCCCCTCCGGGGAGCAGCCCGCTAAGCCCGGTCGGGTCCTTCCCCGCCACCTGCGAGAGCGCCGAGTCCAGGCCGTCCTGCGCGCGGCTGCCGAACGCCACTCCCAGGGCGCCCAGCCCGAGCATCCCGAGCACCACGCGCCGGCCGACCGGCGTGCCCTTGCCTTCCATGCCCCCACGGTAATCCCGCGCGGCGCCGTTGCGGAGCGCCGGGGCGGCACGTAAGCAAGGCGTAAGAGGTCCAGGCCCGGACTAGCCGATCTCCAGGCCCGCGTAGTTCTCGGCGAGTTCGGCCGCCGCGTGCGGGGAGGCGGCGATCCGGTCGAGCTGGGAGATCTGCAGCCGGGTGTCGAAGTCGCTCTGCGCCGGGTCGGTGTGCAGGGTCGTCGTCATGAACCAGGAGAAGTGCTCGGCGCGCCACACCCGGCGCAGGCAGGTGTCGGAGTAGGCGTCGAGCAGCGCGGTGGAGCCGGTCTCCTTCAGGTGCGCGAGGGCACGGGCCAGCACGATGACGTCGGCGGCGGCCAGGTTGAGGCCCTTGGCGCCGGTCGGCGGCACGATGTGCGCGGCGTCGCCGGCGAGCAGGACGCGGCCCCAGCGCATCGGCTCGGTCACGAAGCTGCGCATCGGCAGCACGGCCTTGGAGGTGATCGGGCCGCGCTCCAGCTTCCAGTCCCCGTCGACGGCGAAGCGGGCGTCCAGCTCGTCCCAGATCCGCTCCTCGGACCAGTCCGCGGGGTCGGTGCCGTTGGCCACCTGGAGGTAGAGCCGGCTGACCCGGGCGGAGCGCATGCTGTGCAGCGCGAACCCGCGGGGCGAGTGGGCGTAGATCAACTCCTCGCAGGACGGCGGGACGTCGGCGAGGATGCCCAGCCAGGAGAAGGGATACACCCGCTCGTACGTCCGCCGGGCGTGCTCCGGGAGCGCGCCGCGCGTCACACCGTGGAAGCCGTCGCAGCCGATGACGTAGTCGCAGCTGAGGGTCTTCTCCCGGCCCTCGTGGCGGTAACGGACCAGCGGGCGGTCCGTGTCGGCCCCTTCCACGGCGTGCACGTGCGCGCCGAACAGCAGCGGCGCCCCGTCCTCCAGCTGGAGGGCGATCAGGTCCTTGACGACCTCGGTCTGGGCGTAGACCCACACGCGCCGCCCCCCGGTGAGCGCCGGGAAGTCCACGCGGTGGGAACGGCGGTTCCAGCGCAGCTCGATGCCGTCGTGGACCAGGCCCTCGCGGTCCAGCCGCTCGCCCGCGCCGCAGGAACGCAGCACGTCGACCGTTCCCTGTTCCAGGATCCCGGCGCGCTGGCGGTGCTCGACGTAGTCGCGTTCACGGCTCTCCAGGACGACGCAGTCGATGCCGGAGCCGTGGAGCAGACGGGCCAGCAGGAGACCGGCGGGGCCGCCGCCGATGATCCCCACGGTGGTGTGGTGCTGCATGTGTTCTCCTACTCCTCTTCTTCCTCTTCCTCGAGGACGCGGTTCGCGACGGCGAACGCGGCGTTGGCCGCGGGGACACCGCAGTAGACGGCGGACTGGAGCAGGACCTCCTGGATCTCCTCGCGGGACAGGCCGTTGTGTCGGGCGGCGCGCACGTGCATCGCCAGCTCGTCGAGGTGGCCGTGGGCCACCAGCGCGGTGAGGGTGATGCAACTGCGGGTCCTGCGGCTCAGGCCCGGCCGGGTCCAGATCTCGCCCCACGCGTAACGGGTGATGAAGTCCTGGAAGGGGGCGGTGAAGGCGGTGGTGCGGGCGATCGCCCGGTCGACGTGCGCGTCCCCGAGCACGGCGCGGCGGACGGCCATGCCCTCGGTGTGGCGGGCGCCGTCGTCCGCGGCCGGCTCGCCGGCGAAGTGCTGCAGGAGCGCCGCGACGACGGGGGCCGGACGCTCGACGCCGGCCAGGTGGGCGGTGTGCGCCACCTCGGTGAGGCTCGCGCCGGGGATGGCGTCGGCGAGGAAGCGGGCGTCCGCGACCGGGGTCGCCGGGTCGCCGCGGCCCGCGACGACGAGGGTGGGAGCGGTGATCCGGGGCAGGTCGGCGCGGACGTCGTAGGCGGCGAGGGCGTCGCAGAGGGTGGCGTAGGCCTCCGGGTCGGCGGCGCGCAGGTCGTCCAGCAGGGCACCGGCCGCGGGGGCGCCGGCGAAGGCCGGGGTGAACCAGCGGCCGGCCGCGGTGTCGGCGACGGGTCCCGTGCCCTTGGCCCTGACCAGTGCGGCGCGTTCCCGCCAGCCGTGCGGGTCGCCGAAGTCGGCGGAGGAGCACACGATCGCGAGCGCGGTGACCCGTTCGGGGTGGTGGATCGCGAGCCAGGTCCCCACGGCGCCGCCGAGGGAGATGCCCGCGTAGGCGAAGCGTTCGGCGCCGAGCGCGTCGGCGAGGGCCAGCACCGAGCGCGCCAGGTCCTCGACCGTGCCGCCCTCGGGGAGCAGCGGGGCGGGGGTGCCGCCGTGGCCGGGCAGATCCCAGCGGATGACCCGGTGGCCACGGGCGAGGGCGGGGACCTGCGGGTCCCACACGGCGAGCGAGGTGCCCAGGCTCGGGCCGAGGATCAGCGGCGGCAGCCCCGGGGCGCCGTCCACCCGGTGGTGCGGCAGTCGCGGTTCCACGGCCTCGTACGGCGTGCTCATGCGGGCTCCTCGCGAAGGGTGCCGACGGGTGCGTGCGGCGGTGTCACGGCGTCCTCCCCCGGTCCCGCGGCCGGGCGGCCGTCCGCCCGGTTCCGAAGGCCCCACGGCATGGGGTACCGCGGACGTCCCGCGTCACGGAAGGGGGCGGGGGCGGTCATGAGGGCGTTCCCGTGGGGCCGGGGCGACGCAGGGCGCGGTCGACGAGCGCGCCGGCGGCACCGGTGTAGCGGGTCGGGTCGGTGAGCTCACGGAGACGGCCCCCGGGAAGGAGACCGCCGACGGCCGGGTCCTGCGCAAGGGCGTCGTCGAGAGTGATCCCCTCCCCGGCGACGCGCCTGGAGGCGCGTGCGAGAGCGGACTTGGCCTCGCCGCGGCCCATGAGAGCGGTCAGGGCCGCGGCGAGACGTTCGGTGACGACCAGCCCACCGGTCGCGTCGAGGTTCTCGCGCATACGGTGCGGGTGGACGCGCAGGCCCGCGGCGAGTTCGGCGGTGTCCCGGGCGGCGCCGCCGACGAGGCGCAGGGCCTCGCGCAGCGGCTGCCATTCGGCGTGCCAGGCGCCCGCCGGGCGCTCGTCCTCGGCGGCCAGGGAGCCGTACAGCACGGCGGCGAGCGCGGGCACCTGGCGGGCCGCGGCGGCGATGAGCGTGGCGCGCACGGGGTTGGCCTTGTGGGGCATGGCCGAGGAACCGCCTCCGGCGCCCTCGGTGACCTCGCCGGTCTCGGTGCGCGAGAGCACCAGCACGTCGGCGGCGACCTTGCCCAGCGCACCCGCCGTGAAGGCCAGTGCCCCGCCGAGGTCGGCCACGGGGGTCCGCAGGGTGTGCCAGGGCAGCTCGGGTTCCGCCAGCCCCGTCTCGGCGGCGTAGGCGGCGAGCAGTGCAGTACCGGCGGCATCGCTGGTGCCGGGGGCGGTGGTCGTGCCGGGGGCGGTGGTCGTGCCGGGGGCGGCGGCCTCGGCGAAGGCGCCGAACGCGGCGAGTGTGCCGGCGGCACCGCCCAACTGCGGGGGCAGGGCGCCGCGTACGGCGGTCAGGCGGTCGTGCGCGTCGAGGACGAGGGAGCGCCAGCCCGCCGCCTTCAGTCCGAAGGTGGTGGGGACGGCGTGCTGCGTCAGGGTGCGGCCCGCCATCGGCGTGTCGCGGTGCTCCGCGGCGAGCCGCCCGAACGCCTCCGCAGCGGCGGCGAGGTCGTCCAGGACGATGCCCAGCGCGCGGGACGCGACGAGCATCGCCGCGGTGTCCAGGACGTCCTGGCTGGTGGCGCCGCGGTGCACATAGGCGGAGGCCTCCGCGTCCCGCTCGCCCACGGCCCCGGTCAGGTCGGCCACCAGCGGGATCACCGGGTTGCCGCCGGACCGGGCGCGCAGCGCGAGGTCGCGCGCGTCGAACCGGCCGGACCCGGCCGCGGCGGCGGTCACCACGGCCGCCGCGGAGGCCGGTGCCAGCCCGAGCGCGGCCTGCGCCCGCGTCAGCGCCGCCTCGGCGTCGAGCATGCCCCGTACGAAGGCGGCGTCCCCGGTGGCCTCCTCGACGGCCGATCCGGCCCGGACCGGGGAGAGCAGACCGACGTCCGCGGCGGGGTCAGGCGAAGGCAAGGAAAACCGTCTCCTCATGCACTCCGTCGTACTGGAGTCGTACGTCGAAGCGGTGGACGCGCCCGCCCTCCGGAGTGGCGACCAGGGTGGCCCGCCGCTCCGGCTCCAGGGAGTCGAGCAGCGGGTCGCCCTCGGCGTCACCGAGGTAGACGCGGGTGTGCAGATGGTGGAGCAGGCCGCGGGCGAAGACGATCACCGACAGGTAGGGCACGCCGCCGGGCGGCAGCGTGCGGATCACGTAGTGCCCGTCCGCGTCCGTGGGGACGCGCCCGAAGCCGGTGAAGACCAGTCCGTCGCGCCCCAGGACCGCGCCGGTGACCGGGTCGCGGCGCAGCGAGCCGGGGGCGCCGTAGCGGGAGCCGTCGGGTGCCGGCTGCCAGACCTCGATGAGAGCGTCGGGGACGGGCTGCCCGGCGCCGTCGTAGACCCACCCGTGGACGGTGATCGTGTCCGGGTGCCCGGCCGGGGCGAGGTCGCCGCCCTTGGGGAAGGGCAGCGCGTAGCCGTAGAAGGGTCCCACCGTCTGCGACGGGGTGGGGGCGGGTGCCTCGCCGCTCATCGGCCCTCCTCGATCCAGGTGGCGGCCGGGCCGTCCAGGACGATGTCCCAGCGGTAGCCGAGCGACCATTCGGGGGTGGACAGGTCGTGGTCGTACGTCGCGATCAGGCGCTGCCGGGCCGAGTCGTCGGTGACGGACTGCAGGATCGGGTCGTACGGGAAGAGCGGGTCCCCGGGGAAGTACATCTGGGTGACCAGGCGCTGGGTGAACGCCGGGCCGAACAGCGAGAAGTGGATGTGGGCCGGGCGCCAGGCGCCCCGGTGATTGCGCCAGGGGTAGGCACCGGGCTTGACGGTGACGAACTCGTAGGAGCCGTCGTCCCCGGTCAGGGTGCGGCCGACGCCCGTGAAGTTGGGGTCCAGCGGGGCGGGGTGGTCGTCGCGCCGGTGGGCGTAGCGGCCGGACGCGTTGGCCTGCCAGATCTCCACGAGTTGCCCGCGCACGGGACGGCCCGCGCGGTCCAGGACGCGCCCGGTCACCTTGATGCGCTCGCCCAGGGGCTCGGCCTGGTGCTGCCGCGTCAGGTCGTGGTCGAGGGCTGTGACGTCGGTGACGCCGAAGACCGGCCCGGAGAGCTCGACCGCCTCGGGGTCGCCGGCCGCCGCCCCCGCCGCCACCAGCGGCCGCTTGGGGTGCCGCAGGACGCTGCTCCTGTAGGGGGCGTAGCCCCGGTCGGGGTGGTCCTCGGCGGCACCGCCGTCGGCACGTCGCTTGGCGTAGGCCGCACGCTCGTCGGCGATCTCGGCGGAGATCTCGCGCTGGGTGAGGGGGCTGCTCATGCGGAGGGCTCCTACCTTTCCAGGACGAGGGCGAGGCCCTGCCCGACGCCGATGCACAGGGCGGCGAGGCCGGTGCCCGAGCCCGCGGCCGCGAGCTGGTGGGCGACGGCGCCGGCGATGCGGGCTCCGGAGGCGCCGAGCGGGTGGCCGACGGCGATCGCGCCGCCGCGCGGGTTGACGATCGAGGGGTCGAGCTCGGGCCATCCGGCGAGGCAGCCGAGCACCTGCGCGGCGAAGGCCTCGTTGAGTTCGACGGTGCCGAGGTCGCCGAACCCCTTGCCGGCCTTGGCCAGCGCCTTGCGGACGGCCTCGACGGGGGCGAGGCCGAAGTAGTCCGGCTCGATGCCGGTGACGGCGGAGGCGCGGATGCGGGCCAGCGGCTCGCGGCCGGTGGCCTTCAGTCCCTCCTCGTCCACGATGAGCAGGGCCGCCGCTCCGTCGTTGAGGGGCGAGGAGTTGCCCGCCGTGACGGTGCCGCCGTCCTTGCGGAAGGCAGGCTTCAGCCGGGCGAGCGCCTCCATGGAGGTGTTGTCGCGGATCGTCTCGTCGCGCGCCAGGTCCACGCCGTCGACCGGGACGACCTCGGCCTCGTACAGGCCGTCCTTCCAGGCGCGGGCCGCCTTCTCGTGGCTGGCGACGGCGTAGGCGTCCTGCTGCTCCCTGGTGATGCCGTGCCGGTCGGCGATCAGCTCGGCGCTCTCGCCGAGCGGGATGGTCCACCGCGGGTCCATCCTCGGGTTGACCATGCGCCAGCCGAGGGTGGTGGAGTACAGCTCCTGGTGGCCCGCGGGGAAGGCGCGTTCAGGCTTGGGCAGCACCCAGGGCGCGCGGCTCATCGACTCCACGCCGCCGGCGACGGCGACGGCGACGTCGCCGACGGCCACCGCGCGGGCGGCCTGGATCACGGCCTCCATTCCGGAGCCGCAGAGCCGGTTGACCGTGGTGCCGGGCACGGTGACGGGCAGCCCGGCCAGCAGTGCGGCCATCCGGGCGACGTTGCGGTTGTCCTCGCCCGCGGCGTTGGCGTCGCCGAAGAAGACGTCGTCGATCCGGGCCGGGTCGAGGTCGGGCGTACGGGCCATCAGCGAGGCCACGACGTGCGCCGCGAGGTCGTCCGGGCGCACTCCCGACAGGGCGCCGCCGTACTTGCCCACCGGGGTACGGACGGCGTCGACGACGTACACCTCACGCAGCTGCCCGCTCATCGGGCGCTCCCTTCTGCGGCGACGGCGACGTGCACCGGGGCCGCGGTCTTCTCCAGGATCTCCTCCGTGGTGACGCCGGGTGCGGTCTCCACGAGGACGAGTCCGCCCTCGGTGACGTCCAGGACGCCCAGGTCGGTGATGATCCGGTCCACGCATGCCTTCCCGGTGAGCGGCAGGGCGCACTCCCGGAGGATCTTGGGGCTGCCGTCCTTGGCCGTGTGGGTCATGGTGACGATCACCCGCCGGGCGCCGTGCACCAGGTCCATGGCGCCGCCGATGCCGGTGACGAGCTTGCCGGGGATGGCCCAGTTGGCCAGGTCGCCTCGGGCGGAGACCTGCATGGCGCCCAGCACGGCGGTGTCGATGTGACCGCCGCGGATCATCCCGAAGGACAGCGCCGAGTCGAAGAAGGCCGCGCCGGGCAGCACGGTGACGGTCTCCTTGCCGGCGTTGATCAGGTCGGGGTCGGCCTCCTCCTCGTACGGGAAGGGGCCCGTGCCGAGGATGCCGTTCTCGGACTCGAGGACGACCTCGACGCCCTCGGGGAGGTGGTTGGGGATCAGCGTGGGAAGGCCGATGCCGAGGTTGACGTACTCGCCGTCGCGCAGTTCCCGGGCCGCGCGGGCGGCCATCTCGTCGCGTGTCCAGGCCATCAGGCCCGCACCTCCCTGGCGGTGACGGTACGGAATTCGATCTTCTTGTCGGCGGCCTGCTCCGGGGTGAGCGCGACCACGCGCTGGACGAAGATGCCGGGCAGGTGCACCTGGTCGGGGTCCAGTTCGCCGGGCTCGACGAGTTCCTCGACCTCGGCGACGGTGATCCGGCCGGCCATCGCGGCGAGCGGGTTGAAGTTGCGGGCCGACTTGTTGAAGACCAGGTTGCCGTGACGGTCGCCCTTGGCGGCTCGGACGAGGGCGAAGTCGGTGGTGATGCCGCGCTCCAGGACGTACTCGGCGCCGTCGAAGGCGCGCACCTCCTTCGGCGGCGAGGCCAGCGCCACGCCGCCGTCCCCGTCGTAGCGCCAGGGCAGGCCGCCCTCGGCGACCTGGGTGCCGACGCCGGCCGGGGTGTAGAAGGCGGGGATGCCGCAGCCGCCAGCGCGCAGGCGCTCGGCCAGGGTGCCCTGCGGGATCAGTTCGAGCTCCAGCTCGCCGGCCAGGTACTGCCGGGCGAACTCCTTGTTGGCCCCGATGTAGCTGCCGGTGACGCGGGCGATGCGGCGCGCGGCCAGCAGGACCGCGAGGCCCGAGTCGAGGGCGCCGCAGTTGTTGGAGACCACGGCGAGACCGCTTACCCCGGCTTCGTACACGGCCTGGATCAGCGTGTTCGGCACGCCGCTCAGGCCGAACCCGCCGACGGCGAGCGACGCGCCGTCCTGGACGTCCGCTACGGCCTCAGCGGCCGAGGCGACCACCTTGTCCATCCTGCGCCCACCTTCTTGTTCGTCCAGTGAACTTAAGTTCACAATTTCTCGTTCCCGAGTCTGATCCTCGGGCCCCCGCTCTGTCAACGTGCCGGGGCGGTACGGTTTCGACGACATTCGCCACGCTGGAGTGCTGATGACACCGCTGACCACCGCGACCGCTCCCCCGCCGCAGGAGGCCGTCGGCCCTCTGGTCCGGGGACTGGCGGTGCTGCGCGAGCTGGCCGCGGCCGGCGGCCGCCGCTCGGTCGGCGACCTCGTGCGCGCCACCGGCCTGGCGCGCTCCACGGTGGACCGGGTGGTCAGCACCCTCGTCCGCACCGGCTACCTGCGGGTCGAGGGCCGCGACGCCGTCCTGGCACCCCGGCTGATGGAACTCGGCAACGCCTACCTCGCCGCCAGCCGCTTCCCCGACCTGCTGGGACCGCTCGCCGACGCCCTCGCGGACGGCCTGGACGAGTCCGTGTCCATCGCGGTGCCGGACGGCGACGGGGTCCGCTTCGTCCACCAGGCGACCCGGCGCCGTGCGATGTCCCTGACCTTCCGGATCGGCGACCAGCTGCCCGCCGAGCGCGGCGCCCCCGGGGCACTCTTCGCCGGCGGCTGGGACGCGGCCGACTGGGACCGCTGGCGCCGCCGCCGCGCCGCGGACCCGCAGGACACCGGCTTCCCGGCACTCCCGCGCGGGCACGGGGACGCCGCCGCCTCCTTCGAGGAGCGGGTCGCCGCCGCCGGCGCCCACGGATGGTCGGCCGACGACCAGCTGATCGAACCGGGACTGATCGCCGTCGCCGTCCCCGTCCGGGACACCGCCGGGCAGCCCGTGTGCGCGGTCAGCGTGGTCAGCCACACCAGCAGGCACAGCGCCGGGTCGCTGCGCGAGGCCGTGCTCCCCCGGCTGCGGGAGACGGTCGCGTCCATGGAGGACGCCCTCTCGCGGCCCGCCGAGACGCCCTCCCCCTCCCCCGCCGGCGCGTCCCCCGCTGCCTGGACACGGGCCTCCAAGCAGGAACTCGGACCGGAGTTCGTGGAGTCGCTGGCCCGCGGGCTCGCCGTGCTCACCGCCTTCGGCGAGGGCCGGGGCGAACTCCCGCTCACCGCCGTCGCAGAGGCCACCGGCCTGGCCCGCGCCACCGCACGGCGCTCCCTGATCACCCTGGAGCACCTGGGCTACGTCGCCTCCGAGGGACGTCTCTTCCGGCTCACCCCGCATGTGCTGGAGCTGGGCTGCGCCCATCTGTCGCGGCTGACGCTCCCCGAGATCGCCCAGCCCCACCTGATCGAACTGGTCGAGGCGGTGCACGACTCCGCGTCGATGGCGGTGCTCTCCGGCGAGGACATCCAGTACGTGGCGCGCGTCCCCACCGTCCGCATCATGAGCGTCAACATCACGCTCGGCACCCGCTTCCCCGCGTACGCGACCGCAATGGGGCGCGTCCTGCTGGCGGGCCTGCCGGAGCGGGAACGCGCGGCGCACCTCGGGCGGACCGACTTCACGCGGCTGACCCGGTACACCGTCACGGACGCACCTCATCTGGCCCGGGTCCTCGACCAGGTCACCGCCGAGGGGCACGCGATGGTCAGCGAGGAACTGGAGGAGGGCCTGAGGTCCATCGCCGTCCCCGTCCGCGACCGCGCCGGCCGGGTGGTCGCGGCGATCAACGTCTCCATGCATGCCAGCCGCCGCTCGGAGGAGGAGTCGCGCTCCGGACTCCTGCCCCCGCTCATGGAGGCCGCCGCGCGCATCGGCGAGGACCTGCGCGTGGTCGGCCGCTACGCACGCGTGCCGGCCGGCTGAGGGGCCTGTGGACAAGTGGCCCACGGCGTCCGCAAGCGGGCATCATCGAGGGACACGGGGGACGCGAGGGGGGTGGGCCATGGGCACGGTGTGGGCGTCGTTACGGGCACTGCTGGCGATCGTGCTGCTGGCGGGGCTGGTCGTGCTGATCGGCGGGCTCGGGCTCGGAGTCCTGGGGCTGCTCGCCCTCTTCCTGCTCGTGGCCCGTGACGGCGAGACGGACGTCGCCCTGCGCGGAGTCGTCATCGCGGCGGCCGCCGTCCCGCTGCTGCTGAGCATGGCCCAGGGGCTGGGCGCGATAACCCGCTCGTCGCCGCTGCGCAGCGACGCGGTGCCGGTGTCCCGCGAAGAGGCGCCGGCCCTGTGGGAGTTGGCCACCGGCATCGCCTGGCGGGTCGGGGCGCGCCCGCCGGACGTGCTGCTGCTGACCGGGGACGCCAACGCCTCCGTGTCGGAGGACGGGGCCGCGTTCGGCCTGCTGTCCGGGCAGCGGCGGCTCCACCTGGGCCTGCCCCTGCTGGCGAGCCTCACCCACGCGGAGCTGAGGGCCGTGCTGGCCCACGAGTTCGGCCACTTCTCCCACCACCACACGCGTTTCGGTGCCGTCGCCTACCGGTGCGACGTGGCACTCGCCACGACGCTCGGTCAGTGGGAGACCGGGAGGCGGTGGTTCTCGCTCCCGCACCTCGTGGTGCGCGGCTCCGTCCGGCTGTACACGCTGGCCTACCGGTGGCTCACCTTCGCGGTACGCCGCCACCAGGAACTGGAGGCCGACCGCACGGCGGCGCGCCTGGCCGGGCGGGAGGTGACGGCGTCGGCGCTTCGCGCGACGCACGGCACCGCGTCGGCGTGGCGGAGGTTCCAGCGGGAGTGGCTGGATCCGTCCGCCCTCGCGGGGATGCACCCGGACAACCCCTACCTGGCGTTCCGTTCGCTCCTCGGCGAGCCGGGCATCCGTCGCATACCGGTGGACGACGAGCGCACCCGCTCCCACCGGCGGGACTCCCACCCCCCGCTCGGTCTCAGGCTGCGCCGTCTCGGCGAACTCGACGTCCCGCCCGGGGAGGACGACGGGACCGGAGCGCTGCGGCTGCTCCCCGAGAACGTAGGACGGGTGCTCGAGGAGCTGCGCGGTCCGAGGGCCCACAGCCTGACGACCGTCCCGTGGGAGCGCTGGATCGAGCTCTCCGCCGACCGCGTCGCGGGCACGCGCGCCTGGGACCTGCTGCGGTCCGCGTCACGCGCGACCGGGGAGCGGCTCCCTGGGCTGGACACGGTGCTGCGTCTGCTCGCCGACGACGGGCCGGCGCCGCTGGTCCGGGAGTTCGACGGCACCCGCGAGGAGCTGGCGGAGGCGCTGTACGCGCTGGTCGGCCACACCTTGCTCAGGGAGGGGCGGGCCACCTGGGTCCCGCTCTGGGGCGGCGGCACGCGCCTGGTGTGCGACGGCCTGGCCGACGACGGACTGCGCGTGCTCGTCGCGGAGGCGCTCTCCGAGCCGCCGGTCCTCGACCGGCTGCGGCTCCACCTCACGCTGCTGGACGTGGACCCCGACCGCTCGGGGCCGCCCGACCCGGCGAATCCGTGGCTGGAGGAGGTCGAGGGTGACGCGAAGGAGCAGTCGTTCCGGGGATGGCAGTTCACGACCGTGGTGGACCCCGACGCGGAGGAAAGCAGGAAGCGCCAGACCCGTGTCGCGCTGGCGACGATGGGCGGGGCCGCGTTCTTCGTGATCATCATCGCGGCGGCCGGCGGCAACGACAGCACGACGCCGCCGCCCGGCGGTACAGCCTGCCGCATCGTCGACGGGACGCTGGACTGCGGCCCGCGGATACCCGGCGCGACCGACTACCCGGCCCTCGACTGGCGAACGGCCTTCCCCTCCTACTACCCGACGTACGTCCCGTCCCTGTTCCCCTTCCCGAGCGTCAGCTTCCCGCTGCGTCCGCTCCCCGACGTGTCCGACCTGGTGGTGCCGATCACGCCCGCCCCCACCCGCTGAACGCGGCGAGGGTTCCGGGCCCGGGCCGTGTCGTCAAAGTCCCCCCTGCCCCGCAGTGCCTGGCAGGCCTTAAAGGACCCCGATCCGCCGCAGGACGCGCGCCTGGCGGCCCGAGGGCCGCAGGGGCCAGTACAGGTAGCAGACGCCGCCCGTGCCGCTGCGCAGCTGCCCGTCCGATGTGTAGCGCTTCGTCCTCAGCCAGATCGTCTCGAACTGCGACCGCTTGTAGATCCGGCGCACCGCGGCGTCGTCGGGGCTGGCGGGGTCGTTCGCGATGACGTCGCCGTCGGCGGTGAAGCCGATGACGCACATCAGGTGCCCGGAGGTCCCGTACCCCGCGCCGTCCAGTTCGCCGGCGAGGAAGGACTGGGACGTTATCACCGGGATGCCCGCGCTGATCAGCAGTTCTACGTCGCCCAGGCCGCGCAGCCGGGTGATGACGCCCACCATGTCGCGGTAGGTGGCGGCGTAGGCCGCGTTGAACGGCCAGTTCCCGCAGCCCTCGTACTGGCTGTCGTAGGTGCAGCGGGCGGCGTGGTCGACCTGGGGGTCGGCGTAGGACGGGTCGACCCAGGCCAGATCGGCGGCGGTCGGTCTGCGGCCCCAGTACTCGATGACCATCTGGGAGCCCGTCGGGCTGCACCAGGCCTCGCCGCCGTTGTCGTACTGGGGGTACTGGCCCTTGTGGATCTCCTGCGAGTAGCGCGGCACGGGCAGTTCGATCCCCCGGCCCAGGCTCGGCACGGACGCCGGCACCGTGAACCGGTCGGGGATGTCGGAGGCCATGGCGCCGAGCCGCCAGACGGTGGGGGTGACCCGGGAGCCGGGGGTCCGCAGCAGGGTGAGCCGCAGCCGGTACGAGGCGAGCCGCAGGCCCGAGGCGGGATCGTCGACGGAGAGGGTGTCCGTCCATACGCTGCTCCTGCCGTCGCTCTGGTCGTCGACGGAGGTGCGCCTGATGTCCGCGTCGCCCGAGGCCCAGCGGCCCATCACGTACCACGGGGAGCGGCTGCGGTCGGTGTAGGTGGCGCACAACTCGACCTGGATCCAGGTGCCGGGAGGTGTGCGGGCGTTCCAGGACGCGACGATCTCGGTCGCCGGGTGCCGCGGGGTGTGCTCGGGGGAGGTCCAGGTGGCGGTCTCCCACGTGGCGGTGACCTGGGTGTGCGGGTCGGTGTACTCCATCGTGCCGGCGGGGCGCACGATCTCCACGCCGGGGCGCGGACCGGGCACGACGCCGGTGCCGGAGCCCCGCCCGCGGCGCCAGTCGGCCCACCGCGTCCAGGCGCGGTAGTCCACTGGGGCCGGGTCGCCGTCATGGGCACCCGGCCCGCCGACGACGTCGTCGGCGAGGTCGCACTCGTCCGCGGCGGACGCTGCGAAGGCCCGCGGGACGGTCGTCGCCGCGGCGGCCGCCGCGATGGCGGCGGCCAGCACCGTACGACGCCGGGTCGGTCGGGTCATGGCGGGTGTCCCCCTGTCATGGGCATGGACGACAGGTGCACAACTATCGCTCCACGCGGGCCTTTCGACCAGCACCCCCGAAAGGATCCGGGCACATTCATTGGTCGATACCTCTGACACAGAGAAAGGCGGGACCCGGCGAACCGTCAAGCATATCTCTGCCGTTTCGGCCTAATTCCTCATATTGAACTACCGGAAAAACATCGAACGGAGTGTCATACGGCGACTCGGGCGGAGCGATGAGAATGTGGCGCCGCCGGCCGACCGTACGCCGCCCCGGAGGAATCGCCCGATGACATTCGCCGCCGCCAGGGGCGGACGCACACTGGCCGGCCTCGCCCTGCTGTTCACCGGCGCCGCCGGATGGCAGGCGCCCACGGCCGAGGCGGTCACGCCGCTCCCGGCGGCCTGCGCGACGTCGGTGCCCTTCCGGTCCGGGACGGAGGGGTACCACACCTTCCGCATCCCGGCAGTCGTCCGCCTCGGCGGGGCCGCCCTCCTCGCCTTCGCCGAGGGACGCCGCAACTCGGAGGCGGACGACGGGGACATCGACGTCGTGCTCCGGCGCTCCTACGACGGAGGCTGCACCTGGGAACCCCTCCAGGTGATCGCCGACGCGGGCACCGAGACCTTCGGCAACCCCGCCCCGGTGGTGGATCCCCGCACCGGACGCGTCGTGCTGCTGATCTGCCGCGACACCGGCCCGGAACGGCTCGTCTACGAACTGCACAGCGACTCGGGCGGCCTGACCTGGTCGACACCCCGCGACATCACCGCCACGGTGAAACCCGCCAACTGGCGCTGGTACGCGACCGGTCCGGGGCACGCCATCGCCCTCAGGAGCGGCCCGCACGCCGGACGGCTGCTGGTTCCCGCCAACCACACGTCCGTCCTGGCCGGGCAGACCCTGCACGGCGCGCACGCGCTCTACAGCGACGACGGCGGCCTGAACTGGCATATCGGCTTCGTCCAGGCGCTCCCCGGCGACTGGCTCAACCTCAACGAGAGCACCATGGCCGAGCTCCCGGACGGCCGGGTCTACGTCAACAGCCGCGACGACCGCGGGTTCTCCGCCCCCACCCGCGCCGACGCCTACAGTCCGGACGGCGGGCTCAGCATCAACGGCGTCTTCCGCCCGCAGGGCGCCCTGGAGGGCCCCGAGGTGCAGGGCAGCGTCCTGCGCACCCGCGCCGGGGCTCTGGTGTACTCGGGCCCGGCCGACCCCGCCAAGCGTCGCCTGATGGCCCTCCGGGTCAGTGACGACCTGGGCGCGTCCTGGACGTCCGGGCCCCCCGTCAGCGACCTTCCCGCGGCCTACTCGGACCTCGTCGAACTCGCCGACGGCACGGTCGGGCTGCTCTACGAGACCGGAGTCACCTCCCCGTACGAGTCGGTGACATTTGCGCGGTTGACGCAAGGGCCGAACGGGTGGATTCCCACATCCGGTTCCGGCAAGGGTCGTTGAGCATGGTCCACAGAGCGAGCTTCCATAAGGAGAACGAATGATGCGCATCGCGAAGGCCGCGGCCCTGACCGCTGTCGCCGGCGCCACCGTGCTGGGCGCCGCCGGCGCCGCCGGCGCGACGGACCACGGTCGCGGCTACGACCACGGCGGTGCCTCGGCCCAGGCCGCCGCCGTCGGCTCGCCCGGCGTCGCCAGCGGCAACGTCATCCAGATCCCGGTCAGCGTGCCGATCAACCTGTGCGGCAACACCATCAACATCGGCGGGCTGCTCAACCCCGCGGCCGGCAACGTCTGCGTCAACGCGTGATCCGGCGCCCCATGAGGGGCGCGGAATGACGCACCGAGGGGCGTACGGGATATCCCGTACGCCCCTCGGGCTTAGTGCACTGCGCCGCGTCGCCGCGCCACGATCCGGCGCCGACCGCGTATTTCAGGCGGAGTGGGCCGCCATTTCCTCGGCCAGCGCCGCCGCGAAGGAATCCACGTCCTCCTCGGTGGTGTCGAACGAGCACATCCAGCGGACCTCGCCGGTCGACTCGTCCCAGAAGTAGAAGCGGTAGCGCTTCTGCAGCCGTTCGCTGACCTCGCGCGGCAGCAGCGCGAAGACCGCGTTGGCCTGAACGGGACGCACGACGGTGACGCCCTCGACGGCTCCGACGGCCGACTCCAGGCGCTGGGCCATCGCGTTGGCGTGACCGGCGCTGCGGAGCCACAGGTCGCCGGAGAGCAGCGCCTCGAACTGCACCGAGACGAAGCGCATCTTGGAGGCGAGCTGCATCGACAGCTTCCGCAGGTGCTTCATCGCCCGCACCCGCTCCGGGTTCAGCACCACGACGCACTCGCCCAGCAGCAGCCCGTTCTTGGTGCCGCCGAAGGACAGGACGTCCACGCCCGCGTCGGTGGTGAACTCGCGCAGCGGCACCCCGAGGGTGGCCGCGGCGTTGGCGATCCGCGAACCGTCGAGGTGGACGGCGAGACCCCGCTCGTGGGCGTGGTCGCAGATCGCGCGGATCTCCTCGGGCGTGTAGCAGGTGCCCAGTTCGGTGGACTGCGTGATCGAGACGACCTGCGGCTGCGCGCGGTGCTCGTCGTCGAAGCCCCAGGCCTCCCGGTCGATCAGCTCGGGGGTGAGCTTGCCGTCCGGGGTGGGCACGGTGAGCAGCTTCAGGCCGCCCATCCGCTCCGGGGCACCGCCCTCGTCCACGTTGATGTGGGCGGAGGCGGCGCAGACGACCGCGCCCCAGCGCTCGGTGAGCGCCTGCAGGGCCACGACGTTGGCGCCGGTGCCGTTGAAGACCGGGAAGGCCTCGGCCCGCGGGCCGAAGTGGCCGCGGAAGACCTCCTGCAGGTGGGCGGTGTACTCGTCGTCGCCGTAGGCGACCTGGTGGCCGCCGTTGGCGAGCGCGATCGCCGCCAGCACCTCGGGGTGGACGCCCGCGTAGTTGTCGCTGGCGAAGCCCCGGACCCGGGGGTCGTGGTGCCGGACCGCGTCGGTCGGGTGTGCGGTCACGGGCGGGGTGTCAGCCACTGGCGGGTTCCGTTCACTTCTTCGGCGGGCCGGTTCCACACGTCGGCGATGGCGTCGGCCAGGTCGGTCACATCGGTGAAGCCCGCGAACTTGGCGTTCGGGCGCTCCTTGCGCATCTGCTCGTGCACCAGCGCCTTGATCACCAGGACGGTGGCGGCCGCGGTGGGGCTGCCCTCCCCCGCGAGTTTGCGGAAGGAGTCGCCCATCGCCAGCGTCCACGCCTCGGCGGCGGCCTTGGCCGCGGCGTACGCCGCGTTGCCGGCGGTGGGCTGGCTGGCCCCGGCGGCGCTGATCAGCACGTAGCGCCCGACGGGGCTGGAGAGCAGGCCGTCGTGGAACGCCAGGGAGGTGTGCTGGACGGTGCGGATCAGCAGCTTCTCCAGGAAGTCCCAGTCCGCGAGGTCGGTCTCCTGGAAGGAGGCCGAACCGCGCCAGCCGCCGACCAGGTGCACCATGCCGTCGATCCGGCCGTGCTCCTTCTCGATGCGGCCCGCCCACTCGCGGGTGGCGTCGAGGTCGAGCAGGTCGACGATGTCCCCGGTGATCCCGGCGCCGCCGGCGTCGAAACGGGCCAGGTCCACGGCTTCGGCGAGCCGCTCGGGGTTGGCGTCGGCGGCGATGACCCAGGCGCCGGCACGGGCGAGCCGCTGCAGCGTCGCGCGTCCGGCGGGGCCGCCGGCCCCCGCCACCGCGATCACGGCTCCGGCCAGGGGTCCCCTGGCCGCCTCGTTGGCTTCCGTCATCTCCGCCGCCTCCTCGCCTGGATCGGTCACGCGGCCACCTGGCCGGTGCCGTGGGCCGTGATGCCCTTGGTCGAGGCGATCACATCACGAAGCTTCTTGGCCAGGGCCTCGTAGAACATGCTGAGCGGAAATTCGTCCGGCAGCACGTCGTCCACGAGCTTCCGCGGCGGCTGGTCGAGGTCCAGGGCCTCCGGCCCCTTGGCCCAGACCGAACCGGGGTGCGGGGAGAGGTAGTCCGAGACGAGGCCGTAGGCGGCGAACCAGTGCACGAGCTTGGGGCGGTCGATGCCGTCCCGGTACAGCTTCTCGATCTCGGCGCACAGCTGGTTGGTCACCTGCGGGGCGCGCTGCCAGTCGATGTGGAGTTTGTTGTCCGTCCAGCGTACGGCGTCGTGCTTGTGCAGGTACGCGAAGAGCAGCTGGCCGCCCAGGCCGTCGTAGTTGCGGACGCGGTCACCGGTGACCGGGAAGCGGAAGAGGCGGTCGAAGAGGATCGCGTACTGGACGTAGCGGCCCATGCCGTGGCCCTCGGCCTCCAGCTGCACGGCCTCCTTGAAGGTCGTGAGGTCGCAGCGCAGTTCCTCCAGGCCGTACATCCAGAACGGCTGCCGCTGCTTGATCATGAAGGGGTCGAAGGGCAGGTCGCCGTGGCTGTGCGTGCGGTCGTGGATCATGTCCCACAGCACGAAGGTCTGCTGGCTGAGGTCCTGGTCCGCGAGGAGCCCCGCGGCGTCCTCGGGGAGCTCCAGGCCCAGGGTGTCCACGGCGGCGCGGCTCACGGCACGGAAGCGGGCGGCCTCGCGGTCGCAGAAGATGCCGCCCCAGGTGAAGCGCTCGGGCGCCTCGCGTACGGCGACGGTCTCGGGGAAGAGCACCGCGGAGTTCGTGTCGTACCCGGGGGTGAAGTCCTCGAAGGTGATCGGCACGAAGAGGGCGTTGTCGTAGCGGGTGCGCTCCAGCTCGGACAGCCACTCCGGCCAGACGACGCGCAGCGCGACGGCCTCCAGGTTGCGGTCCGGGTTGCCGTTCTGCGTGTACATCGGGAACACCACGAGGTGCTCCAGGCCGTCCTGGCGGTCGGCCGCCGGGTGGAAGGCCAGCAGCGAGTCGAGGAAGTCGGGCACCGCGAAGCCGCCCTCGGCCCAGCGGCGCAGGTCCACGACCAGGGCCTCGTGGTAGGCCTTGTCGTGCGGTACGAGCGGGGAGAGGTCCTCGACGGCGCGGACCACCCGGTCCAGGGCTCCCTCGGCAACGGCGCGCTCGGGCGCGCCCTCCGCGGAGAAGTCGATCGAGCCGTCCTTGCTCTGCCAGGGGCGGATCTCCTCCACCGCCTGCTTCAGGACCGCCCACGCCGGGTGCCGGACAATGCCGCCGCCGGGCGCACCGGTCTCGCTGGTGGCTGCGCTGTCCATCGAGGCCGCTACCGGCGACAGAATTTCCGTCATGACCCCTCCTTCACTGAAGAACCTCTTGTCAGCTCACCGTATATACGCCAGCTTCTCCCGTTCAAGTGGAGGCGGAGGAGATTCTTCCGCGGAGCGGGCCCCGTACCGCGGATCTTCCGGTGGGCGGCCGCGCCGTTCACCCCGCGTTCGGCCTTGCGCCGCAAGGGACCGCTAGGCTGCCGACCGTCCGTCGATCATCCGCAGCACCCAGCACGGAAGCGGTCCCCCTTGAGCTTTCTCACCGTCGGCCACCGCGGCGTCATGGGCGTCGAGCCCGAGAACACCCTCCGCTCCTTCGTCCGCGCCGAGCGCGAGGACATGGACCAGATCGAGCTCGACCTGCACCTGAGCAAGGACGGCGCGCTGATCGTCATGCACGACGTGAAGGTCGACCGCACCACGGACGGCTCGGGACTGATCGGCGACCACACCCTTGACGAGCTGCGCGATCTGGACGCGGGCCACGGCGAGCGGATCCCGGTGTTCGAGGAGGTGCTGGACGCGGTCACCAAGCCGATCCAGGCCGAGATCAAGGACGTCGCGGCGGCGCGCGTGCTGGCGGCGACGATGCTCGAGCGCGAGCTGGTCGAGCGCGTGGACGTGCTGTCCTTCCACGACGAGGCGCTCGCGGAGATCCGCGAACTGGTGCCCGGCGTGCGCACCGTCCTGGTCGCCGAGGGCCCGATGGGCTCGGAGATCGTCACCCGGGCCCAGGCGGTCGGCGCGAAGCTCGTCAGCCTGAGCCTGCGGCGGATCAGCCTGGCGCTGGTGCAGGAGTGCCACCGCGCGGGGATCTCGGTGATCGCCTGGACGGTGAACACCCCGGCCGACCTCGCGCTGGCGCGGGCCCTCGGCCTGGACGGCGTCGTCACCGACATGCCGGCGGTCAAGCGCGCGGTCGAGGGCGGTCTCACCGACTGGTGACCCGCCCCCGGGCCGGGTGGGGCCGGGTGCGGCTGCTCAGCCGAGCTTCTTGACCAGCAGTTCGAAGGCGAGGTCGTCGCGGGTGGGCAGCCCGAACCGCGCGTCGCCGTACGGGAAGGGGCTGGTGCGGCCGGTCCGTACGTAGCCGCGGCGCACGTACCAGGCGATCAGGTCCGCACGCTGGGTGATCACCGTCATGTGCATCTCGTCCGCCGCCCACTCCTCGCGGGCCAGGCGCTCCGCCTCGGCGAGCACCAGCTTGCCCATGCCGCCGCCCTGCAGGGCCGGGCGCACGGCGAACATCCCGAAGTAGGCGTGCCCGTCGCGGTTCTCCAGCTGGCAGCACGCGACGACGGCGCCGTCGGACTCGACCGCGAGGATCAGGCTGCGTTCGCCGTCGATGACGGCGGCCACGCCCTCGGGATCGGTGCGCTGCCCCTCGAGCAGGTCGGCCTCCGTCGTCCACCCGGTGCGGCTGGACTCACCGCGGTACGCCGACTCGATCAGCGCGACGAGCGCCGGGACGTCCTCATGGGTGGCGGTACGGAAGACGGGGCGGGCGACGGGCTGCGCGGTCTCCATGACGGGGGCGTCCTCTCTGCGGCGGCGGCTCGTCCCGAGGCTAGCCGGTCGTGCCGGAAGGCGGCACGAAACCCCTGTCCGCCACGTGCCGCACGAACTCCTCGGGCGGCGCGCACCCGCGCCGGCGCACCCACGGCTCCCAGGCCAGGTCCCACGTCCAGGTGCCGTCGGTTGCCCGGCCCGGGCGGACGTACTCGTACGGCCCCTCCGCCAGTGGATCCGGGGCATGGCTCACCGCGATCACCAGGATCCGGCCCGCCGCGAGGTAGTCCGCGAGCGGTTCGCGCAGCTCCTCCGGGAGGCTCCCCGGTACGAGACGCACCTGGCGGCCCCTGCCGCGGCCGACGCGGGACGGAGCGGCGGTGAAGACGGGGTGGCCCTGGGCGGCCGGGTTGGCCGGCCAGCGGAGGCCGGGCGCGGTGGGCACGAAGCGCTCCTCGCCCGCGGGCGGCTCCCCCGCCTCCAAGGTGACGGCGAATCCTCCCTCCCTCAGCCGGGCGACGAGCAGCGCCGTCTCCGGCCCCGACCCCCGCTCCCCCTCCGCCGCGAGCGCGCGCAACCGCACGCGAACCTCGGCGAGCGGCATGCCGAACACCTCGCGCAGCGTCTTGAGCGCCCGCGCACCCGCCGCACCGGGCAGCGGCTCGGCGCGCAGCACCACCTCGCCGTGGGCGGTGATCAGCGCGGCACTCACGTGTTCGGGGACCTCGCCGCGTCCGCACTCCGCCTCTCCGGACCCGCATGCCTCGCAGCCGCCCTCGACGCTCCAGTGCAGGGCGCCGTCGATGACGCACACGCCGGCGTGGTAGCCGGCCTCGGCGCCGCAGCGGGTGCAGGTCTTGAACAGCGGGGCGATCGCGCCGGGGCCGTGGTCCATGTCGGGCAGCCTCGCGCAGCGGGAGGCGCCGTGTCAGCCGGTTTTCCCGCCGGCGCGTGGGTAGCTTCGGGCCCGTGACGAACGTACTGAGCAGCAGGATCCTGCTCCGGCCGACCGATCTCGAGCGGTCCCGCGCCTTCTACCGCGACGACCTGGGGCTGGCGGTCTACCGCGAGTTCGGGCCCTGGGAGGAGCGCGGCACGGTCTTCTTCCTGGGCGGGGGCTTCCTGGAGGTCTCGGGGCAGGCCGACGGGCCGCCCGCCCCGGGGCTCCGGCTGTGGCTCCAGGTCTCGGACGTGGCGGAGTGCCACCGGCGGTTCGCCGGACGCGGGGTCCGTATCGTGCGGGAGCCCGTCCAGGAGCCCTGGGGGCTGATCGAGATGTGGATCGAGGATCCCGACGGGATCGCGATCTGCGTGGTGGAGGTCCCCGCGGACCATCCGCTGCGTTACCGGCCGTGAGGCCGCTCGGTCACGAGGCGGGCCGGGCCGTTGCGTCGTCGGCGTCCTCACCCGGGCGGCGCGGGCGGCGGCGGTGCGGGGTGTCCGTCCCGGTCACCGGGCGATCCCGCCGGTGAGCGTCCCGTCCCTGCCCGCCCCGTCCACTCCGGTCTCGGCGCAGGCCGCCGCGAACCGGCGGACGCCCTCGGCGATCTCCTCGGTGCCGCTGGTGTCGGCGAAGCTGAGGCGGACGTACGGGGCCGGGGCCTCGGCGGCGAAGTAGGGGCGCCCGGGGGCGACGGCGGTGCCGGCGCGCAGCGAGGCGGCGGCCAGGGCGGACTCGTCCGTGCCGTCCGGGAGCCGGAGCCAGAGCTGGTAGCCGCCGACCGGGACGCGGACGTCGGCCACGAGCCCCGGCAGTTCGCGGTGGAGGGCGGCGAGCATCGCGTCACGGCGGTCGCGCAGCCCCGCGGAGACGGCACGCAAGTGACGGGGCCACGCGGGGGCGCCGACGAGTTCGAGGGTGGCCTCCTGGAGGGGGCGCGGCACGAAGAAGCTGTCGACGACCTGGATGGCGCGCAGCCGCTCCATGACCGGGCCGCGGGCGACGAGCGCGCCGACGCGCAGGCTGGGCGAGGTGGGCTTGGTCAGCGAGGTCACGTGGACGACGGTGCCGTACGGGTCGTCCGCGACCAGGGGCGGCGGCGGTTCGGCGCCATGGCCGAGGCGCCGGGCGAAGTCGTCCTCGACGAGGAAGGCCCCGGCGGCGTGGGCGATCCCGGTGATCCGCCGTCGGCGGTCGGCGGCGAGGACGGCGCCGGTGGGGTTCTGGAAGAGCGGCTGGCAGAAGAAGACCCGGGCGCCGGTGGCGGCGAAGGCGTCGGCGAGCAGGTCGGGCCGTACACCGTCGTCGTCCACGGGGACGGGGACGGGACGCAGTCCGGCCGCGCGCGCGACGGCCATGGCGCCGGGGTACGTCGGCGACTCGACGAGCACCGGCGAACCGGGCGGGGCGAGCGCGCGCAGGGCGGTGGTGAGCGCTGCCTGGCCGCCGGCGGTGATCAGCACGTTGGCGGGGCCGAGGGTGCCGCCGGGGCCTCCTGTCTCGCGGGCGAACCAGGCCCGCAGCGCCGTCAGCCCCTCCAGAGGCGGCATGTCCCAGGCACCGGGGCGGCGGGCGGCGCGGGCGAGCGCGGCACCGAGCGCCTGGCCGGGCTGGAGCGAGGGGTGCAGATAGCCGCCGTTGAAGGCGATGACCCCGGGCGGGGGGACGGCGAGGCTGGCGGTCACGCCGGAGGCGTCGACGACCCTGGGAGCGGGTTCGCCGTGCTGCTCCTCGACGGTGAGAGCCACCTGCTGCCAGGAGGTGTCGACGGCACAGGGCCCGCCGGCGGCCTGGCGGGCGCGGTAGGCGCCGGCGCCAGGGCGGGTGACGACCAGCCCCTCGGCGGCGAGGGCCGCCAAGGCGCGGGAGACCGTGACGGGGCTGACGCCGAAGCGCTCGACGAGGGCACGGCTCGACGGCAGCTTCTCGCCGGGCGAGTAGCGGTGAAGCTCATTCCGCAGGGTGTCGGCGAGGTTTCCGGAACTGCTACCGTCATTCATGACAGCACATGATAGCGCTACTGCCGTACCGTCGATAGCGGTCGGGATCCGAGCGGGTGGCACCGCCCTCGCCGGGCTGGGCGTCGCCGCCTTCTCCCTGACCTTTCCCGCGACGCACTGGGCGCTCACCGGGCTCGGCCCCTGGACGGCCACCACCGTGCGGGGCGTGCTGGCGGCGGCCGTGGCCGGTGTCTGCCTCGCAGCGGCGCGGGTGCCGCGGCCCGACCGCCGGCACTGGGCGGGGCTCGCGGTCGTGGCGCTCGGCGTCGTCCTGGGCTTCCCCCTGCTGACCACACTGGCACTGCGCACCACCGACACCTCGCACGCCGCCGTCGTCGTGGGCGCGCTGCCGCTGGTCACCGCCGTGCTGGCCGCCATACGCGTCGGGACGCGCCCGTCGAAGGCGTTCTGGTCCGCCGCCGTCGCGGGCGGGGCGGTCGTGGTGGGCTTCGCCCTCTGGCAGGGCGGCGGCGCCCTGACCACGGGTGACCTCTTCCTCTTCGCGTCGCTGCTGGTCTGCGCGGCCGGGTACGTCGAGGGCGGGCGGCTGGCCTCGGTGATGCCGGGCTGGCAGGTCATCGGGTGGGCGCTGGTCGGCGCACTGCCCCTGACGGTGCCCGCGGCGGAGGTGGCCCTCGCGCTCGAGCCCGTGCACCTCGGCGGGCAGGCGGTGACGGGGCTGCTCTGGGTCTCGGTGGTGTCCCAGTTCCTCGGGCTGATGGTCTGGTACCGGGGCATGGCCGCCATCGGCGTGGCGCGGGCCAGCCAGTTGCAGCTCGCCCAGCCGTTGCTGACGCTGGTCTGGGCGGCCGCGCTGCTCGGCGAGGACCTGGGAGCGCTGACCGCGCCCGCGGCGGTCGCGGTCCTGGTGTGCGTGGCCGTCACCCAGCGGGCCCGCAGCTGAGGCCGGGGGCGGCCCCGCCGCGCTCCCTCGTTACGCCCGTGCGCTGGAGTGTGCGCCGCCGTTGGCGGGCATCCTCCGCACAGGAGCCGAAGGAGGGCCGCTCATGCACGGACCACCGCTGGTGGCCTGGCTGCTCGTGGTGCTCGGCACCGCCACGGGGGCGTACTGCCTGTTCCGCACCCGTCGTGGCTGCCCCGGCACCGGACCCGACGTACGCCGGGTGGCACGCGCGGAGGCACTGATGGGGATGGGCATGGCCGTGATGGCGGTGCCGGTGTCGGTCCTCGATCCGCCGCGGTGGGCCGCCGCGGCCTTCGGCGTGGTCTTCGGCGCCGCCGCGGTGCGCGCGCTGCTGCTGGCCCGGCACGACGCGCACCATCTGCACCACGCCGTGGGCGCAGGGGCGATGGTCTACATGGCGGTCGCCATGGCGGAGGCGGGCGCGGCGGGTGCCGCCGGCGGCGCGGTCCACGCCGGTCACACCCCGGCGGGCACGCCCGCGACGACCGGGCTGCTGCTGGCGTACTTCGCGATATACGTCCTGGCGGCGGGCGTCCGCCTGGTCTCGGCCCCCGCCGCCGTGACGGCGGCCGGTGCGGCATCCGCGGGGAGCGTCGTACCGGTGGCGCACGCGCCCGAACTGGCCTCGGCATGCCGCGTGTCCATGGCGATAGGGATGTTCGCCATGCTCCTCACCCTGTGACGGCAGTGAGGCGCGTCACTTTCCCGCCGGAGAACGTACCCGTGCGCAGTGGCGCCCTCATAGTGTGGCGGCATGACCGTCCCGCTCGTGCTGCTCCTGCTCGGTGCGGTGGCGGCCGCCATGGCCCCGCGCCTGCTCACCCGTGCCGTCTGGCCCGAGCGGGAACCGGTGCTGGCCCTGTGGGTGTGGCAGTGCGTGGTCGGCGCCGTCCTGCTGTGCCTGTTCCTGGCCATGGCCCTCAGCGCCTCCGCCACGTGGACCTCACTGCGCGAGGGGCTGTTCGTCTTCGCCCCCCATGATGTCGTCGAGGCGTACGAGCTGCCCGGTTACGGGCCCTGGGCGGGTTACCTGGCGGTCCTGCTGGCCTGCGGCGGCATCTGGACGGCGGCCATGCTCGCCCGCGAGATCCGCGGGGCCCGTGCCCGGCAGCGGGGGCGCCGCGCCGAACTGCGGGCCCGCTCGCCGCGACTGCCCGGTGAGGCCGCCGCCTCGGACGAACGGCTGGTCGTCCTGGAGAGCGAACGCCCGGACGCCTGGTGGCTGACCGGCCCCCGGCCGCAACTGGTCATCACCACGGCCGCGCTGCGCCGCCTGAAGGGGCGCCAGCTCGACTCCGTCCTCGCCCATGAGCAGGGCCACGCGCGGGCCAGGCACGACGTCCTGCTGCACTGCGCCGGCGCATTGGCCTCGGGTTTCCCGCAGGTGCCGGTCTTCGCCGGGTTCCGCGACCAGGTGCACCGGCTCGTCGAACTCGCCGCCGACGACATCGCCTCACGCCGCTTCGGGCGGCTCACCACCGCCCTGGCCCTGGTGGAACTCAACGAGGACCGCGGCGTGTTCGGCCCCTGCCCCACCCCGGACGCGCAGGTCCCGGTCCGCGTCAACCGGCTGCTGGACCCCGCGCCCCGCCTCACCCGCCTCGGCCGCGCCCACGCCTCCGCGTGCGCGCTGCTGATTCCCGTCGTGCCGTTGGTCGTGGCATTCGGGCCCGGAATCGGGGCACTCACGTAGCCTCGGCTGCATGCACGCCCCTCCCGCACCGTCCGACGTCCGGGACCCCGACCGCGCCCTGCGCACCGCGAGCCTGAGCCAGTGCGCGGCGGCCTCCGCCGCCTTCCTGCTGCTGCTCGGGCTCGTCGCGGCGCGCTGGGGGCCGCTGATCGCCGCCGACCGCGGCATCGTGGTGGAGCTGCACGCCGTCGCTGTGCGGCACTCCGGGTGGACCCGCCTCAACCGCGTCCTCACCGACTGGGTCTGGGACCCGTTGACGATGCGTCTGCTGCTGCTCGCGGCCGTGGTGTGGCTGGTCGTACGGCGCGAGAACCGGCAGGCCCTGTGGCTGGTGCTGGCCGGCACCCTCGGCTGGGTGCTCCAGCAGGCCGCCAAGGCCCTCGTCGGCCGGGAGCGCCCGCACTGGCCCGACCCCGTCGACTCCGCCTCCTTCGCGGCGTTCCCCTCCGGCCACGCGGCGACCGCCGCGCTCGTCTGCGGCGCCCTGCTGTGGCTGCTGCTGCTCCGGCTGCCGGCCCGCTCCCCTTGGTGCGTGGCCGCCTTCGCCGTCGCCTTCGTGTCGGTCGTCGGCGTCGGCTTCACCCGCGTCTACCTCGGTGTCCACTGGCCCTCCGATGTCCTGGGCGGCTGGCTGCTGGCGGCGGCCGTCCTCACCGGCACGGCCGCGCTCTGCGAACCCTGGCGCACGGGCGACGAGGAGCCGGGCGGCGAGGAGGTCTGACCGTCCGGGGCGGCGTGGTTCACCGGAGGTCGGGGAGGATGGCGGGCATGACCATCAAGGGATGCATGTTCGACTTCTCCGGGACACTGCTGAGGGCCGAGTCCGCCCGGAGTTGGCTGGGCGCCGTGCTGGAGCGGATGGGGATCACGCCCGGCGAGGAGGAGCTGGCGGCGTACGCGGAACGGCTGGAGCGGGCCGGAGGGCTTCCCGGTGGGGCGGCACCCGAGCGGGTGCCGGCACGGCTGGAGCGGCTGTACCGGGAACGGGACCTGTCGGCGGAGCACCACCGCGCGGCGTTCACCGCGCTGGCGCGGGAGGTGGAGCTGCCGTGGGGGGATGCCTACGCGGCGCTGTACGACCGGCACATGGAGCCCGCCGCCTGGTCGCCGTACCCGGACACGGTGGAGGTGCTCGAGGAACTGCGGCGCCGGGGTGTACCGGTGGCGGTGGTGAGCAACATCGGGTGGGACCTGCGGCCGGTGTTCCGGGCCCACGGTCTGGAAGACCTCGTGGACGTCTTCGTGCTGAGCTTCGAGCACGGTGTCCAGAAGCCGGACCCGCGGCTGTTCGCCATCGCGTGCGAGGGACTGGGGCTGCCGCCGGAGCGGGTCGTGATGGTCGGTGACGACCGGCGTGCGGACGGCGGGGCGGCGGCGCTGGGCTGCGCGCTGCACCTGGTGGACCACCTGCCGGTGGAACAGCGGCCCTCGGGGCTGCTGCCGGTGCTGGACCTGACCGCGTGACGGGGATCTGAGGGCACCGGGGCGGCCGGGGCGGAGATGCGGTACCCGGCGGTCCCCCGCGCCGCCGGGTACGTGCACCTCACCCCCGTCACCCGCGTGAGCATGCCACTCACGGCGGGCGGGCTCTGAGTATATTGGCTCCGAGCCAGTCAACGCAGGAGTAAAGCATGTCCCCTCGGCGACCGTCGGTCAACGAAGCGATGCGCCGGCGTTCACGGGAGCGTCTGCTGCAGGCGACCGTCGAACTGGTGGAGGAGCGCGGGTTCGAGGCCACGACGCTCGGGGACATCGCCGACCGCGCGGGATCTGCCCGCGGTCTGGTGTCGTACTACTTCCCCGGCAAGCGGCTGCTCCTGCAGTCGGCGGCGCACCGGTTGATGCACACCGAACTGGCCGCGGCGCTGGGGCGGGAACCCGTTCCCACCGACGGGCGGGAGGTGCTGGCCCGGGCGATCGACGCCGTCCTGGCGCTGCCCGTGCACCATCCGGTCGTCATGCGGGCGCACATGGCGGGCATCCTCCAGACGGAGGGGTTCAGCGAGTGCGAGGAACGTCAGCGCCTGGCCGAACTGCTGCTGGGCGCCATAAGGGAATGGGGTTCGGCCGACCCCGAGCAGGACTACCGGATGCTGCGGGCGCAGCTCATGGGCGGGGTGTTCGCGCAGTTGATCCCGGGAGCGGCGATGCCGCTGGCGCGGCTGCGGGCCGACATGTTCCAGCGGTACCGCCTGCCCTGGGAACTCGGCGTTGGGCCCCGGGGCCAGCCCCCCCGCCGGCCGCCCCAGCCCCGCGCCGCAGACCCCGGGGAGCGGGGTGGGGTGACGGTGTTGGGGGGGCTCTGGACGCCCCCCCGCCGGGCGGGG
>NZ_JBHYMQ010000029.1:0-89196 GCF_042742985.1 Streptomyces sp. NPDC058864
GGTTCACCGCACCGGCCGCACCGGGCTGTCCGTCCTGCTGGCCGCCGCCGTCGCCCTGGGCGTCACCGGCCTGACCGCCCCCGCCCACGCCGCCGGCCCCCCCACCGGCACCGGCACCGGGGCGGCGCCGACGCCGCAGCCGACCACCGACACCCCCGCCCTCGTCGACGGCCTCACCGAAGCGGCCGACGCCTCCGTGCCCGCCGCCACCGCCGCCCGCGGCCACCTCGCCGGCCACCAGGACCGCTACCGCATCCCCGCCCCCGACCGCGACCTGGTCACCGACACCGTCACCACCGACCCCGACGGCACCGAGACCGTCCGCCTGGGCCAGAAGTACCGCGGCATCCCCGTCCTGGGCGCCCAGTACGTCGTCCGCATGACCCACAAGGACGGCAAGCGCACCGTCACCGGCACCTCCGGCTCCTACTTCACCGCCCTCGACCTCGACACCACCCGCCCCACCCTCCCCGCCCCCACCGCGGTGGAGCGTGCCGTGCGGCAGGTGGAGGACACGCTCGCCCGAGGACCGCGCGCCACCGCCGGCGGTGCGGCGGTGCCGTCCCGGTCCGCGGCGAGGGCCGGTCTGTCCGGCACGGACCGCGGGCTGACCGTGCTGCCCACCGGCAAGGGCGTGCTGGCCCGCCACGTCACCGTGCGCGGCACCGACCCCGCCACCGGCGCGCCCGTGGTCCAGGAGGTCTACGTCGACGCCGCCACCGGGGTGCTCCGCTTCGAGGCCGGAGCGCTGCGGACCCTCACGGCCCCGGCATCCGCCTCCGGCACGGCGGGGAGCGGCACTTCGGCGGCGGGCGCCACGCCCACCGCAGCCGCGAGCGGATCGACGGGCGTCACCGGCAGCGGCCGGCTGCTGAACGGCGCGACCGTCCCGCTGAACCTCACCAAGGACGCCGCCACCGGCCAGTACCTGCTGCGCGACTCGGCGCACATGGCCGACAGCAGGACCGGCAACGTCATCCAGACCTGGGACGCCTCCAGCGTCTGGTGGATGGACCTCGACGGCCAGTGGCCCGAGAGCGTGGTGCCGTTCGCGATGCCGACCACCAAGGCGCCGCAGGAGATGACCGACAGCGGGGCCGTGGACGCCCACTGGGCGGCCGGGAAGGTCTACGAGTTCTACCGCGGCACCTTCAAGCGCGACAGCCTCGACGACAAGGGCATGGCCATCAACTCCCTCGTCGGCGTCACCGCCGAACTCGGCTACCCCTGGGTGAACGCCTTCTGGGACGGCAGCAAGATGGTCTACGGCACCGGTGACGACGAGTACCGCTCCCTCGCCTCCGACCTGGACGTCGTCGGCCACGAGATGACCCACGGCGTCGTCGAGCACACCGCCGACCTGGTCTACGCCGGCCAGTCCGGCGCCATGAACGAGGCGATCGCCGACTACCTCGGCAACGCCATCGCCGTCACCGTCAACCGCACTCCCATGGACGACCCCGACGCCGGCCTGATCGGCGGCGACCTCTGCCGCACCCTGGCGCCGAAGGACTGCGCCTTCCGGGACCTCAACGACGGCGCGGGCACCGGGGACTTCATCAGCATGCCGCTGGGGTCGCGCAGCGACCAGGGAGGTGTGCACCTCAACTCGCACATCTTCGGCGGCGCGCTGTGGGACATGCGCGAGAGCCTGGGCGGTGAACTCGCCGACAGAATCGTCTACAAGGCGCTCACCTCCTACATCACCCCCCTCGACGGCTTCACCGAAGGCCGTGCCGCCGTCATCGCCGCCGCAAAGGCGCTGCACGTCAAGGGCGACCGCATGGCGAAGGTGAAGCAGGCCTTCGACGCCCACGGCATCGTCCCCGGCTGGGAGAAGGGCCTCGGCCTGGACAGCGACGTCCTGCTCGGCCGGCTCGGCACCCTGGAGACCGGTGTCGCCAACGACATCGGTCCCGCCGCGGGCGGCGGCTGGTGGGCGGTGCCCCGCTCCAGCGCCGACAGTGCGGCCCCGTACTCGGTGTGGACCGGGCGTCTGGACGGCAAGGGCAAGGCCCGTCAGGTCTCGCCGGAGGACGGGCGCTACCACCTCAGCCCCGTCACCGACGGCAAGCGCGTGGTGTGGCTCGCCGTCGGCGACACCTACGAGCTCATGTCCGCCCCCGTGGCCGGCGGCCCGGCGAAGCGGCTCTACAGCACCTCCTCCGCCTGGATCGGCAGCCTGAGCATGGACGGCGACACGATCGCCTGGTACGAGAACGGCGACGAGGGCCGCACCACCCTGCGGTACCTCAAGGGGTCCGACCCCGTCCCGCACACGGTCCCGCTGCACCGCCCCGACGCCACCACCGCCGACGCCGACGTCCGGGCCGAGTCGCCCTCCGTGAAGGACGGGCACATCGCGTACACGGTCAGCGGCTGGTGGGGCGACGACACCGGTCACCGGCGCACCGTCGTCGACGTCTTCGACACGCGGACGGGCAGGACCGCGCTCGGCACCCCGAGCCGCGCGGTGTGGACCAGCCGGCCCGTGGCGACCGCCTCCGGGGTGTACTGGCTCGCCGACGGAGACCCCTACGACGCGGGGCAGCCGGCCCTGCGCCGGAGCGGCCTCGACGGTTCGGGCACCGAGGACGTGATCCCGGAGACCTCGACCGCGGCTCTCGGGGCCTGGACCCTGACCGCGTCGGACACGGCCGTCACCCTCACCGTGGACCCGCTGTCCCCGACGGGCCTGCCGTACCTGGACACCAAGCTGCACCAGTTCACGTCGAAGGGTGCCCCGCTGGGACGCGTCTCGTGCGCCCCGGGCCGCCAGACGTACGCGGTGGCCGCCGGCGGCGGCCGTGTGCTCTGGCTGGACACGACCACCACGTCCTTCGACCTGGTGACCCGCTCCCGCCCCGCGGGCGACTGCGGCTGACCCCGCGCCGGGTGGGCCGGGGCCGGACACCGTCCCCGGCCCACCCGGACCACCGGCCCACCCGGCCCCGGCGCCCTCGGCGCGGCACCGCCGGCGCTGCGGTTCGGTGCCCGCATCCGGGACCTCCGGCCGAGCGGAAACGATGCGGGAACTCCTGATCGTTCTGGTGTACGGGCACGCACCGCGCCCGTCGTACCGACACCGTGAAGGAGCAGGCATGACCGCTGGGGAGGACGGCCGGACGGATGTCCGCGGCGCCGGCGAGGACGCGCCCGGGGCGCCGGAGGCGCCGCCCCGCCGGAAACGGCCCCGACGGGTCCGCGCACAGCGTCCCTGGTGGCTGGAGCTGCCGATACTCGTCCTCGTGGCGCTGGTGATGGCCCTCGGGATCAAGACCTTCTTCGTACAGGCCTTCTCCATCCCCTCGGGTTCGATGCAGAACACCCTGCAGGTGGGCGACCGGGTCCTGGTCGACAAACTCACCCCGTGGTTCGGGGCGACGCCGCAGCGCGGCGAGGTGGTCGTCTTCCGCGATCCCGGCAACTGGCTTGACGACCAGCCGCAGCAGACCGGCGGGAACGTGATCACCAAGGCGCTCGCGTACGTCGGGCTGGCGCCCTCCTCCGACGAGCGGGACCTCATCAAGCGCGTGATCGCGGTCGGCGGCGACACCGTGGACTGCGAACGCGGCAAGCCGGTCACGGTGAACGGGAAGACGCTGGACGAGCCGTACGTCTACCCCGGCGCCACGCCGTGCGACGACCTCCCGGTCGGCAAGGTCACCGTCCCCCAGGACCATCTGTGGGTGATGGGCGACCACCGCGACGCCTCACGGGACTCGCGCGCCCACGTCGGCGAACCGGGCGGCGGCTTCGTGCCGGTGGACGACGTGGTGGGCCGCGCCTTCGTCGTCGCCTGGCCGGTGCCGCGGTGGTCCACGCTGCCGGTGCCCCCGGCCTTCGACCGGTCGTGACCTGCGGCGGCCCCGCCCCGCAGGGCAAGGGCCGCCTTGCTTGACCCCTCGCGACACGGCACCGACAGTAGGGAGGTGCCACGATGCGGGACCGCTTCCCGCGATGCGAGGACGAGAGAAGGCGATGCGGCCATGACCGCTGATCGCGATCGCAACGGGGCGGCCAACGGTTCCGTCCAGGTGGTCCAGAAGTCCGCCCAGATCCTGGACTGCTTCTCCGTGACCACACCGCGCCTCCAGGCCTCGGAGATCGTCCGCAGGACCGGCCTGCCGTCCTCCACCGTCGCGCGCATCCTGCGCACGCTCGTCCGGGAGAACCTCCTCGAGCGCGAGGGCACCGCCTACAGCATCGGTCTTCGGGTGATCGCCTGGTCGGCGGCCGCCACCGCCGCCTCGGACCTCATCGCCACGGCCCGGCCCCTGGTGACGGCCCTGCGGGACCACTGCGGCGAGTGCTGCGGCCTGCAGGTCCGGCAGGGCGGCCGGCGGGTGACCGTGATCTGGGCGCAGTCGACGCACTCGATCGTCTACCGGGGCCACGTCGGCCAGGTGATGCCCCTGCAGCCCAGCGCGGCGGGCAAGGTCTTCATGGCCTTCGACCCGGAGGTCCTCGCCCTCGTCATGGACGAGGGCCTGACGGCCCGTACCCCGCGGACGGTGGTGGATCCGGCGGTGCTGCGGGGGCAGCTCGAGGAGGTCAGGGAGCAGGGCTGGGCGTTCTCCGAGGAGGAACTCGAGCCGGGCCTGAACTCGCTGGCCGCCCCGGTCCGCTCCGGCGACGGCCGCGTGATCGCCGCGGTGAGCGTCGGCGGGCCGTCCCACCGCCTCACCCCCGCCCGTGCCAAGGACCTCGCCGCCCAGGCGATCGAGTGCGCCTCGGCCATCGCCGAGGGGCGCATGTGGCACGGCAGCGAACGCTAGGGACTGTCGTCACATGGGCCCCGTTGCGGTGCATCGCGAGGCGCAGAGTCGTCCTCGTCGTGGGCTGCTCGGACGATTCGGCAACGCGGCCCGGGGGCGCCTCCCAGCGGAGCTCGGGGAGCGACGCGGGGTGGGGGCACCCCCGGCCTTCGGCCCGGGAGAGTCCCCGGTTCCCGCTCGGCACGACACGCGCACCACCCGACGGACCCGACGGACCTTCGTCCCGGGACGGGACTCAGTCCCCTGCCCCGCTCCGCGGGGGCCCGATTCCCCTGCGGTCCGAAGGGGCCCGCACCGCCGTCCGCGACCATCGTGTTCGGGCGTCGACCGGGTTGCCTTGACGATGCCGAATGCGGGTCGCACAGTGGATACCGCATTGCGGCAATGGCTTCCACGATGCGGCAAAAGTGAGGACGGTGGAGCCATGATCCTGACGAGTCCGCGCGCCGCCCGGTGCCCGGACGCGGCCGGTGCCGGCCCCGTTCCGGCGCCCCTGGCACCCGGCCATGACGGATGCCTCGCCACGTACCGGCGGCTGCCGGTGTTACCGCCCGCCCCGCACGGTTCCGCGACGGCGGCCGTGTCACGGGCCCCCAGCGCAGGCCGCCCCTGAACGTTCCGGCCGACCGGCCGGACGACCACCGGGCCGGGTGACGTCCCGTCCGTCCGCAGGTGCGTGGTCACGCGTTCCCACCGTGCCGGAGGGCGCACGCGCACCGCACGCGTCCCGTCCGCGCCCGGCGTACGAACCACCCGCAGGACCCCCCATGAACCTCTTCTCTTCCTCCGTCCCCGCAGCAGCGCAGGCAGGGCACCGCACCCGCCCATCCGGAGCGCGCCTCGCCGGCGGACGGGGGAGGCACCCACGGCGCACCGGCCGGGCCGGCGAACGCGTCCCGAGGGCGGGCATCCGCACCCAGATGTCCCTGCCGGCCGGACTGATCGCGGCGATCACCCTGGCCGGGTCCCTCGCGCCCGTCGCGATCCACCTCTCCCCGCTGCTGGTGGCCGCCCCCACCTCCACGGCCGCGTTCGCCCGCGCCCGGTTCACCGCGTTCGTCGCCCTCGTCGCCAGTGCCGCGATGCTGGTCGTCGACCGGCACGACGGGCTGCTCCACACGTCCGTCCTGCCCATCCACATCGGCGCGCTGCTGGCGGTCTCCGGATTCGTCATCGCCGCGCGCACCCTGCACGACCGCGACCTGAGGGAACTGCACGAGGTACGGGCGGTGTCCGAGGCGGCCCAACGGGTGCTGCTGCGGCCGATCCCGGCGCGCATGGGCCCGCTGCGGGTCGCCTCCGTCTACCGCGCGGCCGCCGCGCACGCCCTGGTGGGCGGGGACCTGTTCGGCGCCACCCGGACCGACCACGCGACGAGATTCCTGATCGGCGACGTGCGCGGCAAGGGGCTGCCGGCCGTGGAGGACGCCTCCGCGCTGCTGGGCGCCTTCCGCGAGGCCGCCCACCACCACGCCGCCCTGCCGGCGCTGGCGGCCTCCCTCGAGCGCAGCGTCGAGAGGCACCTGGCCCAGCTCACCGAGGCCGACCCCGAGGCCGGTGAACGCTTCATCACGGCCCTCCTGGTGGAGGTGCCCGACGACTCCGGCGTCGTACGGGTCGTCAGCTGCGGGCACCCGCCGCCGCTGGTCCGGCACGGCGGCCGGGTCATGGCCCTGGAGGCGCACCGGCCCGCGCCCCCCTTCGGGCTGGCCGGCGACACCCCGGACGACTTCCAGCTCGACACGTTCGTCTTCGCCGCCGGGGACACCCTGCTCCTCTACACCGACGGGGCCATCGAGGCGCGGGACGCCTCGGGCGGCTTCTACCCCCTCCAGGAAAGGGCCGCCACCTGGAACTGGGAGGGGCCGGACGAGCTGCTGCGGCACGTCGGCGACGACCTGGACGCCCACACCGGACGGCGCCTCGACGACGACCTCGCGATGGTGGCGGTGCAGCGCCCGCCGGCGCCGGGCGCCGGCCAGGGTCCGCCCGCCCCGCGGTCGCCGCATCCTGCGGAGGCCGCCCCGTGAGCGGCGGGCGTACGGCGCCGCCGGAGGGACGTACCGGTCACGGCAGGGCGCTGGCGAGCATGATCGCGCTCCGCCTCCCGTGGGGCATCGGTCCCGTGCTGATCCTCTGCTACCTCGGCGCCATCTGCGCGGTGCAGCTGGAGGCGTCCGAGGGCGGGCTGGTCCGGTGGTCGCAGTACTCGGCGTTCGCGCCCCTGGTGGCGGCCGCGCTGCTGCCCGTCAGGCGCACCTTCGTCATCGGCGTCGCCACGCTCGCGGCCAGCGTGGTGATCTACGGCTTCGCGATCCGGGGGGTGTCGGCGGGCGGCCGGACCGTCGTCATCCTGGCGGCCGCGTTCTCCTTCGCCCTCAGCCTCGTGCTCTGCCGGGCCCGGTTGTGGCTGCAGCGCCGGCAGTGCGCGGCGGTCGGCACCTGCTTCACCGCGGAACCCGAGGTCACGGTCGCGAGGCACCCGTCTGCCCCCGGGAGGGAGGCCGCCTCGGCGGCCCCCGACGGCATGCTGGTGACGCCCCTGCCGGGGTCGGCGGCGGTGGAGGTCGTCGGGCGCTGCATGCCCGCGTGCGACCATTCCGGGCCGAGCGCCCACTGGCTCGACGCCATCCCGCTGCCCGGCGCCCGTGTCGCGCTCGTGGCGGGCTCGGTCTCCGCCGAGATCGGGACGGCGACGGGCCCGGCGGCCGCCGAACTGCGGGCGGCGGTGCGCACGCTGGCCGACATCGACCTGCAGCCGGAGGAGCTGCTCACCCACCTCGACGACGTGCTCGGCCGGTTGCGGCCCGCGGGCACGGGGGTCAGCGCCGCCTGCCTGTACGCGGTCTACGACCCGGTGTCCGGCCGGTGTTCGCTCGCCGCCGCGGGGCACCCGGCGCCGGTCCTCGTCACCCCGGAAGGCGAGGTAACGACCGTCGCCCTCCCGCCTACCCGGCCCTTGGGCAAGGCACGGCCGTCCTCCGGGGCCACCGAGGTGGAACTCCCCGCGGGCAGTCTCCTGCTGGTGCACACCGTCCCCGGCCTCGGCGAGCCGGCCGCGGAGGAGGTCCTGCGCACCCTCGCCCGCACCGGGGAGGACCGCCCCTCCCTCGACACCGTGTGCCGCACCGTCCTGCGCGCCCTGCCGGAGGCCGAACGGCCCTGCGCCGCGGTCCTCGCCGCCCGTACCCGCACCTTCGGCAGCGGCGCCGTCGCCACGTGGGACCTGGCGCCCGACCCCGCCGCCGTCTCCAACGCGCGCAAGCACGTGGCGGGCAAGCTCGCCGCCTGGGGCCTGCCGGACGCGGCCCAGACGACCGAGCTCATCGTCAGCGAACTCGTCACCAACGCCATCCGCTACGCCCATCCGCCGTTCCGGCTGCGTCTCATCCGCCACGACAACGGGCTGACCTGCGAGGTCTCCGACAGCAGCAGCACCACCCCGCACCTGCGACGGGCCCGCACGCTCGACGAGAGCGGCCGGGGGCTGTTCATCGTCGCCCAGCTCACCCAGCGCTGGGGCTGCCGCCACACCGAGGACGGCAAGACCATCTGGGCCGAACAGCCCTGCTGAGCCGGCTGCGCCGGCGGGGACCGGGGCTTCCTCCCGGTCCCGGTTCCGGGCGGCCCCCGTTCCGGCACGGCGCGCGCCGACACCGTGACGGGTTCCCGGAATCGGATCCGGCCCTGGGAACCGAGCGGGACGGTCGACGCCGTGACGCAGGACGTGCCGGCCGGGCCGCGGGCACCGGCGCAGGACTTCGCGGCGCGGCGTCCGCCCGGGCGATGTCCCGGCGGTCTGGTTCGGCGAACCGTGCCGGGTCGCGGTCGGCGACGGCGGAGGCGACCACCACGGTCGCGCCGCGCGGGACCGCCTCGCGCGATGGTCAGGTCCTCGCGCAGCGCGCGCGGGGCGCCGGGCAGGTCGTCCAGGGGATGCGCGGGCTTGGCGTCCGGGCAGCGCGGTTCGGAGCGAACGGCGGGCGGGCGGGCGGGCGGGCGACGGCATGGGCGCTGCCTCGTGCGACGTGGGTCCACGTCCCCGCGCCGGAATGACGGCGTACCGCGGGGAACGCTGACATCCACTTCGCCAGCCTGACAAGATGATCGCAGGGCGACTTCCTGTCAGGTGACGGAAGTACGACACGTGAAGAGAGCGCGAAGGCGGACCACGGACCATGCTCGAATCCATCGGCCTGAGCCGGCAGGACGAATCGGTGTACGAGGCCCTTGTACGCAGGGTGCACGCCACGGTCACGGAACTGGCCCACGACTGCCGGCTGCCCGCTCCCGCGACGCGCCGCAGCGTGCGGTCGCTGGTCTCCCTCGGCCTCGCGGTGCGCTCCACCGGACGCCCCGTGACCTACGCCGCGGTCTCCCCGGACAGCGCGCTGGAGGCCGTACTGCGCGAACGGGAACGGGCGTTGAACGACGTGCGCTCCCATGTCTCCGGCCTGATGGACCTGTACCGCGCGGGCACGCGCTTCGTGAACCCCGGCGAGCTCGTCGAGGTCGTCTCGGGGCGGGACGACGTCAACCGCCGATGGGCGCAGCTGCAGCAGAGCACGCGCACGCAGGTGCGGGGCTTCGACCGGCCTCCGTACGCCTCGCACGAGGAGCACACCGAGCCCAACCCGGTCGAACTCGAACTGCTCAAGCGCGGCGTCGCCTACCGCGTCATCTACGACAGCACCGTGCTCGCCCTGCCCGGCTGGCTCGCGGACGTGACCGTCGGCGTCCGGCACGGCGAGCAGGCCAGGGTCGCGGCCGACCTGCCGATGAAGCTGGCCATCTCCGACGACCGGCTCGCCATCATCCCCCTGCTCCGCCCCGGCGACCACGCGGTGACGGCGTCCTACCTCATCCACCCCTCTCCCCTGCTCGACGCGCTCATCGCCCTGTTCGAGGCGTTGTGGGAGCGCAGCGTGCAGGTGCGCCTGCCGCCGAACGGCGGCTCCCCGGGGAGGCTGGAACAGGCGCCGGACGAGCTGACCGCCGAGGAGGCGAAACTGCTGACGCTGCTCGCCGCGGGCGCCACCGACAAGTCCGCCGGCCGCGCTCTGGGCTGGAGCGAGCGGACCGTCCAGCGCCATGTCACCCGGCTCATGCAGCGCTTCGGCGCGCAGACGCGTTTCCAGATAGCCATGGAGGCCACCCGTCGCGGGTGGATCTGAGCGATCCGAGCCCCCTGCGGGGCGGCCCGGCGGGCGGATCTGGGATCGTGGCCCCGGCCGACCTGGGGGTACGCATGGCTTTCGAGATCGATCTGCCGCTCGACGGGGAGCGGGACGCGGAGGCGGCCCGGCTGGCCGGCGCGCTCACCGAGGTCGGCAACGAACGCTTCCTCCGCGCCGTCCTCAGGGATCCGGCGCGCATCCACCACCGCAGCACGCGGAGCCTGTCCGGCACGCCGACCGACGCCCCCGAGATCACCGAACCGACGTCGAGCCTGCTGCTCCGCGCACTCCACACGGCCTTCACCGCGCACCTCCCGCTCAGCCTCTCACCGGATGTGCTGTGGTACGCCGTCGTGCACGAGGTGGCGGTCCATGTGCGCCTCAACTCATCGGCGTACGCGGGGCTGTTCACACGGACGCCCGGTCACCGGCAGACGATCCTCGTCGAGGACGACCACGCCGCCGAGGACTGGGAACGCTCCGTCAACCTGGTGCGGGAGCCGCTGCGCGCCCTGATCGGCGAGGGTACGGCCGAGCTCTTCCTGCCCGTCTTCTCCACCACGACCCCCGCCGACGCCACCGCCGCCCTGGTGGCCCTCATGGACGTCGTCAGCCCGTACTACCGATTCCGCTGGCGGTCCCTGTGCGGCATCCCCCGGATCCGGCTGGAGGGCACGCCGGAGGACTGGCGGCTGCTGGCCGCGCGGGCCCGGGAGCTCGCCGGTCGGTTCGAGGGGCTGCGGCCCTACTTCAGGGGTCTGCAGCCCGTCCTGGACGAGATCGCGGCGACGGCCGCGGGCCGGGGCGTCGACGAGGACTTCTGGCGATCGATCTACAAGTACCGCTCGGAGTCGGGTGGTTCCTGGGTCACCGGTTGGATCGACGCATTCTTCGCGCACCGCTACACCGACGACGGGCCCGCGCCCAAGGACGCCTTCGGACCGGGCCGATCGAACGAGGCGGACTTCCCCTCACACGTCTCCCGGGTGCCGTTCCGCTGGGAGACTCCCGCGGGCACCCTCGACATGGCGTTCCTGGGAGGCGTGCTCGGCCTGGAGCGGGACGGCGACTGGATTCGGCCCCGGCTGGGACACGCCGTCGCGGAACTGCTCCCCGTGGGTGAACAGCGTGACGAACGCCTGCCGGATCCCTGGAGCCTGGCCGACGTGCAGCGCCTCACCGGCTGCCCGGGGGCCCGGCTCCTCGACACCATCGGCACGGTCACCCACCAGGGCGCGGCCTTTCGGGCCGACCTCGCGATCGCCATCGACGGCATCTGCGTCGTCCGCAGCGCCGACGGCGACTGGCACCTCGGCGACCTGATCGGCGACGACGGCGAGATCCAGTGCTGGCACAACGCCGGCCCCGACCTGGGCGAGGCCCTGCGGATCCTCTGAGCGCCGTGTCGCTGGCCGCGGAACGCGTGAGATGTCACAAAATATCCGAGGTGCCACGGGCACCGCAGGCGTTCCGACGACGAGCCGCCAGGGAGTCCTCTTGGGTACCACCGTCGCAGATGTCATGGTCGCGGCGTTCGCGGCCTCCGGCGTACGGCGGGTGTACGGCCTGCCGGGGGACTCGCTGAACGGTTTCACCGACGCCCTGCGGCGCAACGGGGCCGTCTCGTGGGTCCACGTGCGGCACGAGGAGACCGCCGCCTTCGCCGCGGCGGGCGAGGCCGCGGTCACCGGGCGGCTCGCGGTGGCGGCGGGCAGTTGCGGGCCGGGGAACCTCCACCTCATCAACGGCCTGTTCGACGCGCAGCGCAGCCGTGTGCCGGTGCTGGCGGTCGCCGCGCACATCCCGCGGGCCGAGATCGGCGGCGAGTACTTCCAGGAGACGCATCCGCAGGAGCTGTTCCGCGAGTGCAGCGTCTACCGCGAGATGGCGAGCCTGCCGGAGCAGGTGCCGCGGCTGCTGCGGATCGCGATGCGCTCGGCGCTGGAACGCAGGGGCGTCGCGGTGCTGGTCGTCCCGGGCGAGCTTTTCCTGGCCGACGCCGACCTGCCCGCGCCGCCCCGGCCGGTGGTCGGGACGTCCTCCCACGTACGGCCGGACGATGCCGATCTGGCGCGCGCGGCGGAGGTGCTCAACAGGGCGGAGCGGGTGACCGTCCTGGGCGGTGCGGGCTGCCACGACGCGCACGACGAGGCGGTGGCCCTGGCCGACGCGCTCAAGGCGCCGGTGGTGCACGCGCTGCGCGGCAAGGAGTTCCTGGAGCACGACAACCCGTACGACGTGGGGCTGACCGGCCTGATCGGCTACAGCTCCGGCTACCGGGCGATGGAGCACTGCGACGCCCTGCTGATGCTCGGCACCGACTTCCCCTACCGCCAGTTCTACCCGGGCCCCGGCGTGCCGGTCGTCCAGGTGGACGTCCGCGGGGAGCACATCGGGCGGCGCACCGAGGTCGACGTCCCGCTGGTCGGCACCGTCAAGGACACCGCCGCCGCGCTGCTCCCGCTGCTGAGGCCCCGGACCGACCGGTCCTTCGCCGACCGGATGACCGGCCACTACCGGAAGGTGCGCGGCCGGCTGGACCACCTCGCGGCCGCCGGACCGTCGGACTCCCCCATGCACCCCCAGCACGTGGCCGCGGCCGTCGACAAGCTCGCGACCGAGGACGCCGTGTTCACGGCCGACGTCGGCACCCCCACCGTGTGGGCCGCCCGCTACCTGACGATGAACGGCCGCAGGCGGCTGATCGGTTCGTTCAACCACGGCACGATGGCCAACGCGCTGCCGCACGCCATCGGGGTCCAGGCCTCCCACCCGGGGCGTCAGGTCGTGGCCCTGTGCGGGGACGGCGGCCTGAGCATGCTGATGGGGGAGCTGCTGACGCTGCGCAGGCTGGACCTGCCGGTCAAGATCGTGGTCTTCAACAACACCGCGCTCTCCTTCGTGGAGCTGGAGATGAAGGCCGCGGGCATCGTCAACTTCGGCACCGACCTCGGCGAGACGGACTACGCCGGGGTCGCCCGGGCGGCGGGGCTGTTCGGCGCCCGGGCCGAACGGCCGGGCCAGCTCGAGGAGGCGCTTCCCGCCGCGTTCGAGCACGACGGCCCCGCCCTGGTCGACGCCCGTACCGCACGCCAGGAGCTGTCCCTGCCCCCGAAGATCACCTACGGGCAGCTCAAGGGGTTCACGCTCTTCGCGACCCGCACGATCCTGTCCGGACGGGCGGACGAGATCGTGGAGCTCGCGAAGACCAACCTGCGCGACCTGGGTTTCGACTAGGACACGCCACCGGAACGGAACCCCCGCACGCCCGCCGCGCCGGGGGCACGGCGGACGCGACGCGCCGTCAGGGCTGCAGCCACCAGGGGCCGGAGCAGGCCACACCCAGGTCGTTGCAGGGGTGGCCGGACGGCCCCGGCTGCCCGTTGGGCTACGAGGGAGCGAGGCCACGATCAGCAGGCACCGGCGAGGGGGAACGCCTGCCGGGTCCGTGCGCGTACATCCGCTTGACAAGAGCATGGCCGAAATTGCCGGTTCCGGGCGGGTGAACGCCTCACGCCCGCCCGGTGCCGCTCAGCGGGGCGCGTCCGGCGCCACCAGCGTGCGCACCAACGGGACCCGGACGAGGACGAACGCCCCGGCCACCACGAGCAGCGCCCCCAGCAGCATCGGCAGCAGCCACCAGCCTCCCCGCAGGCGCTCCTCGAACAGCGTCACGCCGAGCGCGAGGCTCACGGTCGCGTCCCCCAGCGTCAGCGCGGGCTGGGACGCCACCAGGGGCCCGGACTGCATCGCGTTCTCCAGGAGGAAGACGGCCGCGACCCCCACGAGGGCGAAGCCGTACGTCTGCCACGCGGTGAAGAAGGCGGCCGCCCCGTCGGTGTCCCACACCTGCGTGGCGTCCTTCAGCAGTCCGGCGGTCAGTGCGTAGCAGACGGCCGCCGACAGGCCGAAGCAAGCGGCGCGCACCCGGCCCGCGGGGCGCCGGACGGCCGTGCCGACCAGCACCAGGACGGCGGCGGCGCAACTCGGCAGCGCCATCGCCCACATGGCGGTGTGCGGCCGGTCCACCCCGCCGCTGGGCGAGGCCGCCCACAGCCCGAGACCCAGCCCCACCACCATGGCGGCGACGGCGGCCCAGCCGCGCGGCGGAAGCCGGCGGTGCAGCACCATGCCGCCGATGAACAGGGCGAAGGGCAGCTCGAGGACGAACAGCGGCTGGACGAGCGAGAGCGCACCGTTCAGCAGCGCCAGGGCCTGGAACGCGGCCGCCGCGATCACCGCGCCGAACCCCGCCAGCCACACGGGCTTGCGGAGCAGTTCGCCCATGAGGGCCGGACGCAGCCCGACCGAGAGCGGGACGGTACGGGCCGCGTAGCGCTGGAGCACGGTGGCCAGGGCGTTGCTGACCGCCGCGAGCAGCGCGAACAGCACGGCGAGGGTGGTCTGCACCAGGGCCCTCCTCAAGATCCCGGACCACGCTAACCGCTGCGCTCCGCCACCGGGCCGAACGACGCGTCGGGGCGCGGCGGCCGGCGTGGTCCGGGCGCCGGCAAATGCGGTTGACGCCGCTCGCCGCGCACCGGTTTCCTGCTGCGATGTCGACCCTTCGCATCGAACGGCCCCATGGCGACGCCATGCTCGAGGACTGGCGGTTCGTCCACAACACGATCATCCCCACCGGCCCGCTCTCCCTCGACGACGTGCGTGAGCGCGCGCAGCGCAACCACCTGGAGGTCGCGTACCTGGGTGACGCCCTCGTGGGCTGCACGACGGTGCGGCCGCCCACCGGCGAGGAGGCCACGGCCACGGTCATCGCCCGGGTGCTCCCCGGCCACCGGGAGCAGGGCTTCGGCACCCAGCTGTACATACGAGGGCTGGAGCGGGCGCGCGGGATGGGCGCGGAGACGGTCGAAACGGTCGTTCTGGCGTCCAACACCGAGGGGTTGCGCTTCGCCCGGGCACGGGGCTTCGTCGAGGTCGAACGCTATGTGCTGCCCGGGGACACCATCGCGTACGTCACCCTGCGACTGCACTGAGGGACTATCGCCTGCCGCCCCCCGCGGCCTCTCAGGACACTGCGTGGTCGTCCGACGGCGCGTCGGCGGCGGGAGCGCTGCGGCGCAGGTAGCGCTCCGCCACCTCGCGCAGGCGGTCGCGGCCGAAGCTCCGCCCGTGGCCGGGGTGGACGACCGAGACGTCCAGCTCGGCGAGGAACGCCGCGGTGCGTCGGTAGGCAGGCACGTCGGACTCGGGGAGGTCGTCGACGAGGTAGCCGTCGTAGACGGCGTCGCCGGAGTACAGCGTCCCGGTGCGCTCCTCGAGGAGGGCGACGGAACCGGGCGTGTGGCCGGGCAGGTGCAGGACGGTGAGCACGCGGTCGCCGAGGTCGATCCGCTCGTCGCCGCCCAGGGTGCGGGTGAGGGTCACGGGGCCGATGTCGTAGCCGCCGGGGTCGTACCCGGGGTCGGGCAGGGCGTCCAGGAGGAGCGGCGGGAAGGAGTCGCCCACGTCCTCGGTGCCGAGCCGTTCGGCGAGTTCGGGCCCGTACAGGCTCGCGGGCACCCCGCGCGCCAGGGCCGCGGCGTCCGCGGTGTGGGCGGCGCGCTCGGCGAACTCGCGGGCCCCGCCGACGTGGTCGAGGTGCGCGTGGGTGAGGAGCAGCAGCGGGTCCCGGGTGAAGACGGCGGGGAGCTCCCGGCGCAGGGGCACCACCCCGAGACCGGCGTCGACGACGAGGTCCCGTTCGGTGCCGCGCAGCCACCACACGTTGGCCTTCACGATCTGATGGACGTGCGGCTCGCTGATGCGGACGAGGCCGTCCTCGACGTCGCGTCGCTCGTACCAGTGCGTCATACCGGCCCAGTGTCCTCGCCGCGGGCGCGGGCCCGACGGCGGGGTCCCGCGGGAGCGGGCCGGGGACGGGGACGGGGTGGCCGGGTCTCCCCGGCGGCGATGGGGACGCCACCGGTGACGACCCGGCCACCCCGGTCGAGGACCGTCAGTTGCGGATGATGTTCTCCGCCTGCGGTCCCTTCTGCCCCTGGGTGACGTCGAACGTCACGGCCTCACCCTCGACCAGTTCGCGGTAGCCGTTGCCGGCGATGTTCGAGTAGTGCGCGAACACATCGGGGCCACCTCCGTCCTGTGCGATGAAGCCGAAGCCCTTTTCCGAGTTGAACCACTTCACGACGCCTGTCGCCACCGCGTCCATCCTTCACGTGCCAGCTGAAGAGCCACGCCGACTGCGTGACCCGAGGTCGCCTCCTGCCGGAGACGGCCACGGAGCCCTCTTTACCCGATGCAGGGCGTTTTTACGCCGGGTCCTCGCATCTGTACGCCCCCTGCCGCAACGGACCTCCGCGCGGCAGGCTCCCCGGGCGACGGCGGGGGCCGCCGTCCGGCCGTCGGCGCCGGAGCCGCGACGCGAAAGGACCGTGCTTCCCGGCACCCTCCGCACCGACTTCCGCACATTCGTGGAGCAATGACCGAAGTCACCCGAAGGGGTCCTCAGGACTTTTTCGCACCCCAGGGTCGACACGCGTAGATGTTTTATGTTAAATAGTACGCGCACCGCCGCGGCAATCCCCTGGGAACGCCTTGCGGACCCCTTGTGACGAGTTCGTGTGCGTGATACGTTCCCGGCGTCAGCGGGGAGTGTGGGCGGAAATGCATAAAAGGCAATCTGTCGACCGTGTCCAAGAAGCGTCCGGTGACCTCGGACCGAACACGTTATTAGATTCGGACGAATTCAGTCCGAAGTTCCTCATGCTCGGACCGGTGAGGATAGCGGACGACGGCAACGTCATCGCACTTCAGCCGTCGAAGCCCGCAAATCTCCTCGCGGCCCTTCTTCTGCATCCCAATTCCACGGTTTCCGCGGAATTCCTGCAGCGGGTGGTGTGGGGCGAGGAGCGCCCGGTCAGCGCGAGGTCGGCGCTGCACACGTGCGTGCAGCGATTACGGCAGCTGTTCGCGAAGTACGGAATCGCCGGCACCCTCATCGAGGCCGTCCCCGGGGGCTACCGGATCGGCGCGGACGCCGGCTCGCTCGACCTGATCGCCTTCCGCGACCTGCTGCGCGCCGCCGACGGGGCCGCCGACCCGGAGCGGGAGCTGCGCATCCTGCGGACCGCGCTGGCCCTGTGGCAGGGCCCGCTGCTGGCCAACATCCACTCCGACATCCTCCAGCGCGAGGTCGTGCCCCGGCTGACCGAGGAGCGGCTGCGCGCCATGGAGCGGGTCTTCGACCTGGAACTCGCGCTGGGCCGCTGCCGCCAGGTGCTGTCCGAGCTCTGGCCGGTCGCCCGTTCCCACCCGGCGCACGAGCCCTTCTGGGCGCAGCTCGTCGAGGCGCTGCACCGCACCGGGCGGCGCGCCGAGGCGCTGTGCGAGTACCGGGTGGTGAAGGAGTACCTGCGCACCGAGCTCGGCGTCGACCCGGGACCCGCGCTCCAGCGGCTGGAGCTGGCGGTACTGCGCGGCGAAGACCTGTCGGCCGGCCCTCCCGGGCGTTACCGCCCGCATTCCGCCGCCAGTGGTCGAGACCATTCCGGGGGCCGTTCCGATATCGCGCGAGCGGGACCCGCGACCGGAAGGCCTTTGCTGTCCCGGGGTGCCGCACAGGTCCTCGAAACACTCGTCGGGGCGGGCCTCCTGGAGGAGGACCCGGACGGCCACTACCGAATGCACGACTCCCTCCGGATTCTCGCCCGCGGGGCGATGGAATTACGGACGGAGGCGTCCGGTCCCGATATGCCATCCAGCACCTGAACGCCACCCCGGCGGTTCGGGGGAGTTACCGCCGGTATCCGTTGTCAGCTGACCGCGCCCGAATGGGAGTAATGACGGCATGACCGCTGCGTACGAGGAAGTCGCGCATTCCCGTCCCCGTATCCGCCGTGACGTCCTTTTCACCGGGACTCCGGACGGTGTCGTATTCCATAACGCCCACGGCGGATTCAATCTGCGGGGCAGATCGGCCTACCGCTTCGCGACGCTGGTCGTTCCCCACCTGAACGGGACGAACCGGGTCGAGGAGATCTGCGCGGGTCTGGGCGAGCACCAGCGGGCCATGGTCGGGGAGCTGGTGGGCGCCCTGTACGGGAGGGGCTTCGCCCGCGACGTCGTCCCGGGCAGCGACGGGCTCGCCGAGCTGGCCCCCGAGGTGGCGGAGCGCTTCGCCGCGCAGGTGGACTACATCGACCACTACGTGGGGGAGGCCGGGAGCCGCTTCCGGCGCTTCCGCGACACCCGCGTGGCGGTGCTGGGCGACGACCCGGTGGCCCGGTGGTGCGCGCTGAGCCTGGTCCGCAACGGCTGCGCGGCGCTCGCGCTCCCGGCCGCCGCGGGTCCCGGGGCCGACCCCTTCGCCGAGGCGCTGCGCGAGGCGGCGGGACTGGCGGACGAGGGCTGTCCCGTGGAGGTCGTCCGGTGGGACGTGACGGGCGACGACGGCTGGGACGACCTGGCCGGCTACGACGTGGTCCTGACCACCGGGGCCCCCGGAGCCGCCCTGCGGCTGCTGGAGGCCGGTGTTCCGCAGGGCGTGCGGCTGCTTCCCGCCTGGACCTTCGGCGACCAGGCGGTGGTGGGCCCGGTCATGACGGCCGGGACGGCGGGCTGCTGGTCCTGCGCCGCGCTGCGCCTGGGCGCCAACGGCGAGCCCGGCGCGGCCGCGGACCTGTGGAGCCGGGTGCGCCTGGACGACCCCGGGCAGGCGGAGCCGGAGCGGATCTCCGGGCCACCCGCGGCCATGCTCGGCAACCTGCTGGCGTACGAGGTGTTCCGGCTGGTCACCGGTGTGCTCGCCGCGGAGACCGAGGGGCGCCTGGTGCTGCAGGACCTCGACTCCCTCGACGTGGTCACCGAACCGCTGCTGCCGCACCCGCGCTGCCCGTTCTGCCGGGAGGACGAGGAGACGTCCGCCGGGGCCGCCCTCGCCGCCGCGGAGCTGACGGACGCCCAGGACGGCCGGGACGGCCGGGACCGGCAGGACCTGCCGGAGAACGGGCCCCGTGAGGTGGCACCCGAGGCGGACGCGGACGAGGCGCTCGCCGCGCTCGACGCCCGCTCGGTGCTGACCCGCACGCGGGCAGGGGTGTTCGTCGCGTTCGGCGACGACGCGTGGGAGCAGACCCCGCTCAAGGCCGGGACCGTCAGGATGTCCGTGGGGCACGGCGGCCCCCGGGAGATCACGGCTTTCGACGTCCACCATGTGGCGGGCGCGCGGCTGCGGGCGCTGTACCGGGCCGCGGAGGTGTACGCCGAACACGTCGTCCCGCAGCGGGGGGTCGTGGCGGGCGCCGCGCTGGAGGTGGCACGCGAGAAGTGGCCCCTGCTGGCCCCCGCCGCCCTGGACATCGCCTCCGGCACCGGCGCGACCGCGGAATCGGTACGTGCCTGGGTCCCGGCCGCGTCCCTCGGCGATGCCCGAACCGTCCTGGTGCCGGCCGCGGCCGTACGGACCTTCGGCGGCCACAACCACGACCGGCTCTTCGTGGCGACCTCGGCCGGGACGGCCGCGGCTCCGTCGCCGTCGCGGGCCGCGGTGCGCGCCCTGTACTCCGCCGTGGTCCTCCACACGCTGACCGCGGCGCTGCGCTCCCGGTGCGCGGTGGCCCTGACGGGCCCGCGGTGGTCCGGTGACGACCCGGAGCTGGTCTTCCTCCGCCGTTCGGCGGTGAACCTCGGGCTGGAGGCCGAACTGCTTGAGCTGGGCGGCGCCGACGGACTCGCCCCGGTGATGTTCGCCCGCGCGGCGGACCCGCACACCGGGCGCGCGCTCTGGGCGGCCGACGCCGCCCCCACCGCGCGCGAGGCCGCGGTCGGCGCGCTGCGCGACCTCCTCGGTCAGGTGCAGCTCGGCCGGGACGAGGCGCTGACCGCGCCCCTCGACACCGGCGACCCCCTCCTGGGCGACCTCGACCCCGTAACCGTCGCCGTCACCGGCGAGGCGGAGGACGGGACTGCGGCCGCCGACGGCGCCGAAGTGCTGCGCCGGGTGAGGGAGCACGGCCTCGACGCCCTCGTCGTCGCCACCGGATCCGCCGACCTGCGGTCGGCCGGTGTCCACGTCGCCCGGGTCCTGCTGACGCACGGGGCCGTGGATGCCCTCTGACGTGAACCCTCCGCCTGCTGACGCAGCGGGCTTCCCGGCTCGGGAAGCCCCACAGGTCGGCGGCCCGCAAGGCCGTACTCCCTCGGCACCGGCCGGGACCGGACCTGCCCGGCCGCGCGCGGCGGAGCGGAGGTGGCGCGCGCCGGGTTCCCGCAACGCGCCGTTGTGCCCGCCCGGTTCCCGCCCGGCACGGCGGACACACTGCCCGCCGGTCTTTCGCCGCCGGAGCGGGACCCCGTCGCGTGCCCTGCTCCGCAGAGGTCCGGTTCCTCCACGGCCTGACGGCCCGGGCGTTCCGGGAGGGATCTCGTGAGCGTGCCGACATCCGCCGCCGACGTCGTGGAGGGGCTGCTGGGCGACGGCCTGCGCCGCCACCCGGCCGCCGGCGCGCCGCCGCGGGTCACACTGCTCGGCTTCCGGGACGAGCAGCGGGTCCCCGCCGGGCAGACGCCCCGCTCCCCCGCCGCGCCGGTCCACCTGTACGGTCACCACGCCCTGGTGGGGCCGGTGAGCGGCGCGGACGGGACGGCGGCGTGCACCCGCTGCCTGGCGCGACGTTGGCAGGCCGTGCGCCCCGGCATCCTCCGTGACGCCCTCGAACTCGGCTCCGCCACGCGGCCGGCGGGGCCGTGGCCGTTCACCACCGCCTTCGCGATGGACGCGGTCGCCGCGCTCCTGGCCGCCGCTGCGGAGCGCGCCCAAAGCACGGGGGCGGCCGGCCGTCATCCCGTCGTCCACCTCCTGGACCTGGAGAGCCTGGAGGTGAACCGGGCCGTGGTCGTCCCCGACGCCGAGTGCCCGGACTGCGACCGCCGCGTCCCGGACTCCGCGGACGGCGCGACCGTCACGCCCCGCAGCGTGCCGAAGGCGGATCCCGCGGGCTTCCGCGCCCGGCCGATCGAGGCGTACGACCTCCCTCTGGAGGCCTTCGTCAACCCGGTGACCGGAATGCTGGGGCCGTCGGTGGCCCCGGACCTGACCTCGGCGTCGACCGCGTCCACCGTCGGCGCCTTCACCCTGCGCTCCGGGGCGTACCTGCGGGAGTCCTACTGGGGCGGTCACACCGGCAGTTACGCCCGCAGCGTGCGGGTCGGGGTGCTGGAGGGCATGGAACGGCTGGCCGGGATGCGGGCCCGCGGCAAGCGGACCGCCGTCGTGGCCCCGCTGACCGAACTCGGCGACGACGCGCTCGACCCCCGGACCTGCGGGGTCTACTCGGACGCCTTCTACCGGGCGCAGGACGTGGTGCGGCCGTTCGCGCCCGACCGGCCGGTCCCGTGGGTGTGGGGGTACTCGCTGCGCGACCGGCGCCCGCTGCTGGTGCCCGAGGTGCTGGCGTACTACCACGCGCCCGGCGGCCTGGAGAACCGCTTCGTGCAGGAGAGCTCCAACGGCTGTGCCTCCGGCGGCAGTCTGGAGGAGGCCGTACTCTTCGGGCTGATGGAGGCCGTCGAGCGGGACGCCTTCCTCATCGCCTGGTACGCCGGGCTGCCGCTGCGGGAGATCGACCCGGCCGGCAGTGGCCGCGCCGCCACCCGGCACATGGTCGATCGGCTGGCGATGTACGGCTACCGCGCCCGGTTCTTCGACACCCGGATCACCTTCCCCGTCCCCGTCGTCACCGCCGTCGCGCAGCGCGTGGACGGGGGCACGGGCGCGCTCTGCTTCGGCGCCGGGGCCGCCTGGGACCCCGAGGCGGCCCTCGCCGCGGGCCTGGCGGAGATCGCCACGGACGCCGTCAAGCTGCGCCGCCGCACCGAGCGGGACCACGACCGGCTGGCGGCGATGGCGGCCGACTTCGGCAGGGTCCACGTGCTCCACGACCATCCGCTGATGTACGGGCTGCCGGAGATGGCCCGGCACGCCGCCTTCCTGCTGGACCGGGAGGAACCGGTGCCGGAGCCGCCGCTCGCCGTGGCCGACCTGCGGACCGGCCGCCCGCCCGCCGCGGACCTGCGCGAGGACCTGGAGGCGGCCGTGGCCGCCGTCACCGCGCGCGGGTTCGACGTCGTCGTGGTGGACCAGACGATGCCCGAGCAGCGGGACGTCGGACTGCACACGGCGTCCGTCCTCGTGCCCGGACTGGTCCCGATCGACTTCGGCTGGCACCGCCAGCGCGCCCTGCACATGCCCCGGCTGCGCACCGCGCCGCGCGAGGCCGGGTTCACCGACCACGACCTGCGGACCGGCGAGCTGAACCTCGCCCCGCACCCCTTCCCCTGAACCGCCGCCCGTGCACAGCGGCAGCAGCCGCAGACCCGCAGACAGAGAGGACCGGACATGGGGCACACCCATGAGTACGCGACCGCGGTGATGCGGCGCGGCAGGGTCGCGATGGAGCCCGCCGACTTCGTACCCGACTGGGTGGACCGGCCCAGGAAGGAGAAGTACTACCCGGGCGCGGAACGCTTTCCGCTGCCCGACGGGGACTTCCCGGACGACGCGGGCGTCGGCCGGGGCCTGGCCGGGCCGCACGGCGACGCCCCGTTCACGCTGCCGCTGCTCGGCGGGATGCTGCGCGACTCGTACGGACTGGTCGGCCGCCGTCTGGCCGTCCAGGCCAACACCGACCTGGGCACGCTGCCGATGTACACGCAGGCCAACTGGTCGCGCGGCACGGCCTCCGGCGGCGGCCTGTACCCGGTGGGCGTGCACTGGGTCAGCGGTGCCTCCGGCCCGATGACACCGGGCGTGTACCACTACACGCCCTCGCACCACGCCGTGCGGCGGCTGCTGACGGGCGACGTGTCGGGCGAGGTCCGCGCCGCGATCGGGGACGCCGGGCTGCACCGGGACACCGACCAGTTCCTCGTGCTCGGCGTGAAGTTCTGGCAGAACGCGTTCAAGTACAACAGCTTCAGCTACCACGTGGTGACCATGGACACCGGCGCGCTGCTGCAGACCTGGCGGATGTGGGCGCAGGCCCGCGGACTGCGGATCGACCCGGTGCTGTGGTTCGACGAGCCGCGCCTGGGCCGGCTGCTGGGGGCGGAGGCGGACGAGGAGGGGGTGTTCGCGGTCGTTCCGCTGCGCTGGGAGGGGCCCCCGGCCCCCGCCGCGGCGGGCGGTGCGGCCACCTCCGGGGTCCGGCGCACCGAGCGGGAGCGGTCGCGCCGCGTGCTGGGCTTCGAGACCGTGCGGCAGGTGCACCGCGCCACGCTCGACGGCGCCGCGGCCCGTCCGGGGCCGGAGGCACTGGAGGACGCGGCGGCCCCCGCCGTGCCGCCCGGCGGACGGCGGCAGCCGCTGCCGCCCCCGGCGCCCATGGAGTTGAGCGTGCGTCGTGCGCTGCGGGAACGGCGGAGCAGCTTCGGCCGGTTCACCGGCATCCGCCCGCTGGCGGCCGAGCACCTTGCCGCCGCGCTGGAGGCGGCGCGGGCCGGCGCGGCCCTGGCAACCGACGTCACCCCGGCCGGCGGCCCGCGGCTGGCGTCGCTGTACGTCTTCGTCAACCACGTCGAGGGCGTCGCTCAGGGCGTGTACGCGTACGACGGCGGGACGGCGGAACTGCGGTTGCTGAAGGAGGGCTCGCCGGGCGCCTTCCTCCAGGACCACTACTTCCTCAACAACTACAACCTGGAGCAGGCCGCCGCCGTGATCGTGCCGGCCGTCCGTACCCACGCCGTCCTGGACGCCGCCGGGGACCGGGGCTACCGGCTCGTGAGCGCGGCGATCGGCGCGGCCGCTCAGGCGGTCTACACGGCCGCCGCGGCCTCGGGGACCGCCTGCGGCGTGGCACTCGGCTTCGACAGCGTCGCCTTCGCCGAGGAGCTCGGGCTCACCGGCACCGGGGAGTTCCCGCTGCTGCTGATGCTCGTCGGCCACGAGCGGCCGCGCCCCGCCGACTTCCGCTACGAGCTCGTGCCGTCCGCGGTGGACCGCGGCGGGCAGGGCGACGAGGCCGTCCGGGAGGGCGAGGCCAGGTGAGCACCTCACTCGAACGGCCCACCGCCCGCGATGCGGCGGCCCTGTCCCCGCGCTTCATGCTGCGGCTGGCCGGTCTGCCGGTCGAGGCCGCGCAGCGGCTGCGCAGCCCGGACGCCCGCCGGTGGGCCAACCACGTCCTGGACGAGGAGCGCCGGCTCGCCGGGGCCGGCGCACGGCTGAGCGACCCCCTGGCCGCGCTCGTCGCGGACAACGACGACGACGCGATGCGCCGCGAAGTGCTGCGGCTGCGCCGTGCCGTGTTCAACAACCGCCTCCCCCAGGACGTGCCGGGCGCCCTCGCGCTCGCCGCCCGGCTGGACGGCCCGACGGGCGTGGAGCTGTCGGCCTGGCTGCGCGACCGGCAGGCGTGGGAGGAGCGGCGCGCCCTCGGCCGGACGGTGCTGGAGGCCGCGTTCGGCGAGGGGCGGGCGGCTCTGCGCGAGCTCGCCGCCGGGGAGCAGTTGCGGAATGGGCTGCTGCTGGCCTCGCCGACGCTGGACGGGCAGCTCGACGCCTACGTCCGGGGCGACGCGGCCGCGTCCGGCAAGAGGGGCCGGAAGATCGAGCGGTCGCTGCTCGCGTACCTGTACCGCACCGCCTGCAAGACCAGCCCGTTCAGCACCTTCACCGGTGTCGCGGTCGGGGAGTTCCGCGCGGACGGCGAACCCGGCGGGAGCGTCCGCGTCGCCGAACGCTGGACGGGGCACGCCCGGCTGAACGTGGTGGTGCTGCGGCGGCTGGCCGACGCGATCGCCGCCGACCCGGAGCGCCGCGGGGACCTGCTGGTCTCCCTGGCCTCGGGATGGGAGCTGGACGACGAGCGGGTGCGCTTCGTCCGGCGCTCGGTGACCGCGGGCGACGACTCGGCCGCCGTCAGCTTCGACGCGGCCCGCGACCGGCTGTTCTTCCTGCGCCGCAGCGGCGCCCTGGAGGGTCTGCTCGGCCTGTTGCGCGAGCGGCCGCGACTGCGCCACCGGGACCTGGCGGCGTGGCTGTGCCGTGAACGCGGCGCGACCGCCGAGGAGGCGGAGCGGTATCTGTCGGCGCTGCTGCAGCTCGGCATCGTGCAGCTCAACTCCCTCCACCCGGACGTCCACAGCCGCGACCCGCTGCGGGACTTCCGGGAGGCGCTGCGCGAGGTCGGCCGGCCGTGGGCCACGGCGCTGGCCGGGAGGCTGGAGGAGACCGCGGCGGCTGTCGCGGCCTACGCGGGCGCGCCTCTGGACCGGCGGCGTGAACTGCTGGGCGGGCTGCGGCGCGAACTGCCCGCCGTCGTGGAGTCGCTGGGCACCTCCGGGACGACGCTGCCGCAGACCCTGCTGTACGAGGACGCGCGGGCCGCGGACGGTCCGGTCACCGCCGATCTGCGCCGGTGGACGGAGCTGGCCGGGGCGCCGCTCCGTTCGCTCGCCCGCATCCTGCCGGCCTTCGACGTCTCCCTGGCGCAGCGGCTGACCTTCAAGGGCTTCTTCCTGGCCCGCTACGGCCGGGGCGGGCGCTGCGACGACCTGCTGAGGCTCGTCCACGACTTCCACGAGGACCTGTTCGAGCAGTATCTGCTCTTCACGTCCCGGCGTCCCCCGCACGACGGCCGGGAGGGCCACCAGCCGGAGGAGAACTGGCTGGGCCTGCCCCAGATCACCGCGCTGGACCGGGCGCGGGCCGCCTTCGTGGCGGGCATGCGGGAGGCGTGGCGGAACCGGGACACGGGCCCGGGCGCGCGGGAGCTGCGGATCGACGACGGCCTCGTGGACGCGGTCGCCGGTGAACTCGCCCCGCTCCCCCGGGGTTTCGCGCCACAGAGCCACTTCCTGCAACTCGCCGACCGGGCCGGGGACCCCCTGGTCGTCCTCAACGGGTCCTACGGCGGCCTGTGCTTCCCCTTCACGCGTTTCACCCACTGCTTCGACACCGCGGCCGACTCCCCCGGTCTGTCGGAGCGCCTGCTCACCACGCTGCGCGCCGCGCAGCCGGAGGGCGCGGTCTTCGCCGAGATCACCGCGGGCTCGGCGACCACCAACCTGAACCTGCACGGGCGGCTGACGGACTACCAGATCCTGTGCCCCGGGGAGACCGGCTCGGCACCCCCGGGGGCCCGGATCCACCTCGACGACCTCTTCGTCGAGCACGACACGGCCGAGGACCGGCTGGTCGTGCGCTCGCGCCGGCTCGGCAAGGAGGTGGTCCCGCTCTACCTGGGCTATCTGGTGCCGATGGTGCTCCCCGAGATCCCCCGCACCCTGCTGCTGCTCTCCCCCACCTCCAAGACGGCGCTCGACGTGTGGACCGGCGTCCCCGAGGCGCCCGCCGTCGACGGGGTGACGACACGGCCGAGGGTCCGCCACGGCTCGGTCGTGCTGAGCCGGCGCCGCTGGACCGCCGACGCGACGGCGCTGCCGCGGCGCACCGCCGGGGAGGACGATGCCGACTGGTTCCTGCGCTGGCAGCGCTGGCGTCGGCGGCACGGCGTCCCCGCCCGGGCCTTCGCGACGGTGCTGCCCGGCGCCGGGGCGCCCGCGGGCTGGGCCGGCGGTTCCAAGCCGCACTACGTCGACTTCGACGGCCCGTTGTCGCTGCTGGCCCTGGAGGGCCTGGTGAAGGACCCCGCGGGGCGCGTCGTGCTGGAGGAGATGCTGCCCGCCGAGGACGACCTGCACGTCACCTCGGACCGCGGCCGGCACGTCGCGGAACTCGCGGTGGAGCTCTTCCCCACCGGCCCGGCAAACCCCGTACCCGACGAGGAAGGACATGGTGAGCGGGCATGACCTCACCCGCCCTGACCGGCCCCGCCGACGGCCCCGCCGCACCGGGCGGCCCCGGCGCGCCCGGCGACTGGCAGGCCCTGCACATCTTCTACGCGGCGAGCCCGCGGCCGCTGCTCCTGGACTGCGTCAGGCCGCTGGTCGACGAACTGACCCGGGACGGGCTGCTCTCCGGGTACTTCTTCATCAACTACTGGCTGCAGGGCCCGCACGTGCGGCTGCGCCTGAAGCCCTCCTCCACGGCCGCCGAAGCCGAGGTGCGCGAACGCGCGCTGTCGGCGGTGCGGCGCTTCCTCACCACGCGCCCGGCGCTGTACGAGGTCAAGGCGGGTTTCCTCGCCGACCTCTACAACACGCTGTTCGAGCTGGAGTACCCGCAGGAGCAGCGCGAGAAGCTGCTCGGACCGGACGGCCGGATGCTGCTGCGCGACAACAACTCGGTGAGCCCCGAACCGTACGAGCCGGAGTACGGCAAGTACGGCGGCCCCGCGGGCGTCGCCCTGGCGGAGTGGCACTTCCAGCGCTCCAGCGACCTGGTCATCGAGGCGCTGCGCACCATGAACCTGCACGTCCGCACGGTGCTGCTGGGGACGGCCGCGCAGCTGATGATGGTCATGTCCGCGTCCTTCCTGGACGACGACGAGGAGCTGGCGCACTTCCTTGAGCGCTACCACGCCTTCTGGGACGGTGCCTTCGCCGAGACCGACTTCACCGCCCGCAAGGGCTACGACCGTGCCTATGCGGACATGGGCGCGGAACTCGGCCGCCGGTTCACCTCGGTCAGGGCGGCGATCGCCCGCGGCGCCGAGGAGGAACTGCCGGCGTTCCTGCGCGGCTGGGCGGTGCACTGCCGCGAGCTGGCGGGGCGGGTGCGGCGGCTGGCGGCCGACGGCGAGCTGGTGTTCCGGCGCTGGAGCGGGGGCGAGGAGTTCCACATCACCGACGAGCGGCACGCGTTGGCGATGCTGATGTCCCCGTACATGCACATGACCAACAACCGGCTCTCGGTGACCATCCGCGACGAGGCCTTCCTCGCCTACGTGCTCGCCCGCACCCTGCGCGAGGGCACGGACGCGAACGGGACGACGGGAGGGACCGGATGAGAGCTCCCGGCATGCCGGAGTCGCGGCCGCGGCGGCGCCCGGACCTGCTCGTCGGCCCCGCTGTGCTGCGCGGGGCCGCGCAACTGCACCCCGTCAAGGACCCGGTCAGCGGCCGCCGCTTCGAGCTGCGGGCCAAGGAGTTCTTCGTCCTGGACCACCTGGACGGGGAACGGACGCTGGCAGAGGTCGGCGACGCGTACGCCGGGCGCTTCGGCGCGCGGCTCGGTGAGGCCCAGTGGCGGCAGCTGCTCGGACTGCTGTACGGGCGCGGTCTGCTGGCCGGCGCGGAAGGCGCGTCCCCGGCGGGGTCGCCCGCGGCCGCCGGACCTGTGCCGAAGGGCGCCCTGCCCGGCCGCTCCACGGTGCTGAGCGGGCACGTCCGCATGGTGTCCGACGCCGGGGCGCTCATCGAGGCCCTGCACCGGCGCACCGCCTTCGCCCGCACACCGTTCTTCCTGGGCACGGTGCTGCTGCTGGTCTGCGCGATGATGATCCATTTGGCTGCCGAGTTCGGCACACTGGTCCACGACATGAACCAACTCGCCCACACACCAGTGCTGTTGATGGCCGTGGGCGTCGGTCTCTGGGTCAGCATGGCTCTGCACGAGCTGGCGCACGGCCTGGTGGGCCGCGCCTTCGGCGGCACCGTCACGGAGATCGGGCTGCGCTGGCGCCTGCCGGTGACGTACATGTACTGCCTGGTGCAGGACGTACCGTTCTTCGCCCGGCGCCGCCACCAGATGGCGACCGCCGCCGCCGGACCCGCCATGAACCTCGTCCTCCTGCTGCCGCTCTGGCCGCTGTGGGTGTGGGCACCGCCCGGAGCATGGCACTCCGCGCTCGGCGGCGCGCTGCTGGTGGGCCTGGTCTTCGCGCTCGCCAACCTCCTGCCGCTGCCCCCGCTGGACGGCTACAAGCTGCTCGGGTACGGCCTGGGCGTGGAGCGGCTCGCCGCCGGCAGCCGCACCTACCTGGGCGCGGCCGTCGCGGGCCGGTTCGGCCGCGGCCCGGGCACCGGCGGCTACCCGCCGCGGGCGCGTGCCGTCTACACCGCGTACGGCCTGGCGGCCGGGGTCCTGACCACGGGAGCCGCCGCGCTGCTCCTGCTCCGGGCCGCCAGGACGCTGGCCGACCGCTACGGCACCGTGGGCGGCTGGGCCCCGGTGCTCCTCCTCCTGGCCGCCGTCGTGCTGTGGCGGCTGGGCCTGGCCGCGCGCGCCGGGCGCCTCCAGCACACACCGCCGGACGGGGACGAGGGCGCGCGGCGGTCCGCGCGGCCACCCGGTACCGCGCCCGCCGTGACCGCGCACCTGCCGCGGAAGACGGCCGGCGACGACCATCACCCAGCAAGGGAACCAAGGGAACAAGTGATGACGCCAGTGGAACCGGCCGCCGAGGCCGTGGTGATCGACGACGTGCGCAAGAGCTACGGCGACCTGAAGGCCGTGGACGGGGTGTCGCTCACCGTGCGCCGCGGGGAGTTCTTCGGCATCCTCGGGCCGAACGGCGCCGGGAAGACCACCCTCATCGAGATGGTCGAGGGGCTGCGGCGCGCCGACGGCGGCACCGTCTCCGTGCTCGGTTCGTCCCCGTGGCCGCGCAACACCGAGCTGCTGCGGCGGCTCGGTGTCCAGACCCAGGCCTCCGCGTTCTTCACCCGGCTCTCCGCGCTGGAGCACCTGCGGACCGTCGCCACGCTGTACGGCCTCGGCCCCGAGGCCGCCGACCGCGCGCTGAACGAGGTGGGGCTCGGCGAACAGGGCGGCACGGGCGTCGACGACCTCTCCGGTGGGCAGCGCCAGCGTCTGGCGATCGCCACCGCGCTCGTCCACGAGCCCGAACTGATCATGCTGGACGAGCCGACGGCCGCACTCGACCCGGAGGCCCGGCGCTCGCTGTGGAGTCTGCTGCGGGGCCTGAAGGGTCAGGGGCGCACCATCGTCCACACCACGCACCACCTCGACGAGGCCGAGGCCCTCTGCGACCGGGTGGCGATCATGTCCCACGGCAGGGTGATAGCCCTGGACACGCCCGCCAACCTGGTGCGTTCCCTCAAGGCACCGACCCGCGTGCTGGTGCCCGCCGACCGCATCACCGTCGAACGCGCCCTGGCCATCGACGGCGTGGACCGCGCGGAGGTGGACAACGGCGAGGTCGTCATGGAGACCCGGGTGGCCGGCCAGGTGATCGTCGCCGTCAACGAGATCGCCGGGCCCGACGCGGTGCAGACCCGCACCGCGACCCTGGAGGACGCCTACCTCGCCCTGACCGGATCGGAGCACTGACCGTGAGCGCGTACGCCGCACTGACCCGGGCCAACTACCGTGCCGCGGTCCGGGACAAGACCACCGTCTTCTTCACCTTCGCCTTCCCCCTCCTCTTCCTGATCGTCTTCGGCCTGATCTTCCAGGGCCAGACCGTCAAGGACGACGGCCCTCCCTACATCAACTACATCGCCCCCGGCGTGCTGTCGTGGGGCGTCGGCAACGCGGCCATGTTCGGCGTGGCCTTCACGCTGATGCACTGGCGCCGTGACGACATCCTGCGGCTCATCTGGCGCACGCCCGCCTCGCTGACGTCCGTGCTGGCCTCGCGCTACGCCATAGCCGTGGGGGTGGGGCTGGTGCAGGCCGCACTGTTCATCGGCGTGGCGCTGCTGCCGGGATTCGGGCTGCAACTGGCCTCGGGCTGGCCGCTGGTGATCCCGGTGCTGGTGCTCGGCATCACCACGTTCATGGCGCTGGGGCTGGTGGTGGGCAGCCTCGCGGACACACCCGAGGCGGTCGCGGCGATCGCCAACTGCATCATGGTGCCGATGGCGTTCCTGTCCGGTTCGTTCTTCCCGGCCGACCTGATGCCGGCGTGGGTGCGCGACCTGTCCCTGGCCCTGCCGCTGCGCTACTTCAACGACGGGGTCCTCGGCGTCCTGTCGGAGACCCACCACGGCAGCGCGGGCGACTACGCCCTGTCCTGCGCCGGACTCATCGGTTTCGCAGCACTGTTCGCGCTGGTCGCCGGCAGGACCTTCCGTTGGAGCAATCGCCGATGACCGCCGACCTCGCCCCCACGACGGCGCCGCCCGCGGCGCTGATGGACACCGCCGCCCGCGCGCTGCGCGCGGCCCTCGCCGAACGCCACCCCGCGGCGCCGCCGCGGGTGGTGCCGCTCGGCACCGCCGACTCCCTCGTCCCCGGGCGCGATCCGCACCGCGCCGAGCGCCCGGCCGCCACGATCCACCTCACCTGGGACGCCGTGCTCATCGGCCCCTGGCGCGGCACCGACCCCGCGGAGCGGGCGTGCGGCCAGTGCCTGGCCATGCGCTGGCAGCGGCTGCGCACCCGCTCGGAGCGCGAGGCCTGGGAGACCGGCACGGCGACGCGGGCGGCGGGCGAGTGGCCGGCCCTGCCCGGCTACGTCGTCGACGCCGTCTCCTCCCTGTACGAGCGGGCGCTGACCGCGGGTCCGTCCGGGCCGCTGCCCCGCGTCACCCGGCTGGACCTGGCGACCCTCCAGGTCACCACGGTGCCCCTGCTGGGCGAGCCGCTGTGCCCGCACTGCGTCCCGGAGGACGGGACGGCGGCGGAACCGGCCGCGGAACTGGTGACGGCGCAGCCGCCCCGGCCCAAGCCGTCGCCGGAGGCGTACCGGCTGCGCTCCCCGCGCTCGTACGGCCTGCCCGCCGATGCCCTGGCCAACCCGGTGTGCGGGGTCCTCGGCGCCACCACCTGGACGGACGTGAAGTCGCCGACGACCGCCCCGGTCGCCGGGAGCGTCTTCATGCGCGGCTACGCGGGCCTGACCGACGTCACCTGGAGCGGCCAGGCCAACTCCTTCCGGGCCAGCCGTGACCTGGCCTTCCTGGAGGGCCTGGAGCGTTACGCGGGCACCCACCGGCGGCGCCGCGGGCCGCTGCTGACGGAGGCGTACGACGTTCTCGGCGACCGGGCGCTCGATCCGCGCGAGTGCGGCCTGTACGCGCCGGAGACGTACCGCGACGACCCGATGCTGAGCCCGTTCGCGCCGGACCGCCCCATCCCGTGGGTGCGGGGCTGGTCGCTGCGCGACGAAAGGCCGGTCCTCGTCCCGGCCCGGCTCGTCCACTACAGCGCGGGCCTGGCGGCGGACAACTTCGTCTTCGAGTGCTCCAACGGCTGCGCCATCGGCAGCTGCTGGGAGGAGGCGGTCCTGTTCGGGCTGCTGGAGCTGATCGAGCGCGACTCCTTCCTGCTCGGCTGGTACGGCAACGCACCGCTGACGGAGATCGACCTCGGATCCTGCACCCGCGGGGCGATCCGCGCCATGGTCGACCGGGCCGCCCTGCAGGGATACGACGTGCACGTCTTCGACAACCGGGTGGACCTGCCGGTGCCGGTCGCCACCGGACTCGCGGTACGCCGCGACGGCGGCCCCGGCACGCTGGCCTTCGCGGCGGGCGCGGCCTTCGACCCGGAGACCGCGGTGGAGTCGGCGGTGTCCGAGATCCTCACCTACATCCCCCACCTGCCGGGGCAGGTCCGCGAACGTCCGCGAGAACTGGCTGCCATGGCCCGCGACTTCGGGCTCGTGCGGCGGCTGCCCGACCATGCCGCGCTCTTCGGGCTGCCCGAGATGGCGGTGCACGCCGCCTCGTACCTGCGGCCGGCCGCCGTACGTCCGCTGGGTGAGCTGTACGCGGACTGGGAGCGGCGACTGCCGCGCACCGGGGACCTCCTCGACGACGTCCGGCTGTGCCGGGACGTCCTCACCGGGGCGGGGTTCGACGTGATCGCCGTCGACCAGACGACGCCGGAGCAGGAGAGACTGGGTCTGCGCACCGTGTCCACCCTGGTCCCCGGGCTGCTGCCGATCGACTTCGGCTGGACCCGGCAGCGTGCCCTGCACATGCCCCGGCTGCGCTCGGCGTTCCGCCGGGCGGGGCTGCGCGGGACGGACCTCGGGGAGGACGAACTGCGGCGCGTCCCCCACCCGTTCCCCTGATCCCCGACCGGGACGGAGCACGGCAAAGCCCTCTGCGCGGCGGTGCGTGCCGCGGCGCAGAGGGCGATGACCCGGATCCGGAGGATCAGGCGGTGCAGCTGGTGGTGCTGGTGGTGCTGGAGCAGGTGCTGGTGCTCGAGCAGCTGGTCGACGAGCCCAGCATGACCTCGCTCGCGTCCGAGTAGTCGGTGATCTCGAAGGTCTCGGACTCCAGCTCCAGGATCTCCTGGGCGAGCGACTCCAGCGAGTTCTGCGGCATCGTGTCTCCTCCTGAGGGAACGGGCCGGTCGGCCCATCGGTGAACGCGACGACAAGGGCGCGGCTCCGGGCGCCGGTTGCGGACAACCGCACACCCGTGCGCCGTACCCGGGTTCCTTTCTAAGGGGTGGCGCTGGCAGATCCGTGCGCGTCCCGCTGTCACCCCGCTGTCAGGCCTCCCGCCCCGCTTCCCCTTCGACAGGAGCCAGCTGTGAGCCCTTCCACGAACGGTGCGTACGGCCCCGTCCTCGGCGGCCTGCCCGCGGTGCTGCGGCCCACCATCGCCGACTACCTCGACCTGCACCGGCATCCCGAACTGTCCGGTGCGGAGGAGCGCACCGCTGCCCGGCACGCGCAGCGACTGCAAGGCGCCGGGCTCGACGTCACCACCGGCGTCGGCGGACACGGCGTGGTCGGCGTGCTCCGCAACGGTCCCGGCCCGGTGGTGATGCTGCGCGCCGAACTGGACGCGCTGCCGGTCCTGGAGGCCACCGGCCTGCCCTACGCCAGCGAGGCCGTCGGCCTCGACGCGGAGGGCCGCCCGGTGCCCGTCATGCACGCGTGCGGGCACGACCTGCACCTGGCGTGCCTCGGCGGTACCGCGACGCTGCTCGCGGCCGCCACCGGTCACTGGTCGGGCACCCTGGTGACGGTAGGGCAGCCGGCGGAGGAGACCCTCGGCGGTGCCCGCGCCATGCTGGAGGACGGCCTGTACACCCGCTTCCCGGTCCCCGACGCCGTCCTGGCGCAGCACACCGCACCGCTGCCGGCCGGGATGGTCGCCCACGCGCACGGACCGGTGCTGGCGGGCAGCCGGCTGCTGGAGGTCGTCGTGCACGGCTCGGGCGGCCACGCGGCCAGCCCGCACCTGGCGGTGGACCCGGTGGTCGCCGCGGCCGCGATCGTGCTGCGCCTGCAGACCGTGGTGTCGCGGGAGACGAGTCCGGCCGAGCAGGTGGTGCTGACGGTCGGTTCACTGCACGCCGGCACGCGGGGCAACGTCGTGCCGCCGTCGGCGACGCTGGAGGTCTCGGTGCGCGCGTTCGGCGACGAGGCGCTGGAGCGTGTCACGGCGGCCGTGCGGCGCATCGTCACCGCCGAGTGCGCGGCCTCCGGCTGCCCGCGCGAACCCTCCGTCCGGGTCCTCGCGACGTCGCATCCCACGCTTGCGGACCCGGGCACGGCCGCGGCCGTACGGCGGGCGCACGAGGAGACCCTGGGCGCGGGGCGCGTGGCCGTCTGGCCGGCGTCCACGGCCACCGAGGACTTCCCGCTGTACGGCCCGGCGGGTGCCGCGCTCCACGGGGCGGGTCACGTTCGCACCGCCTACTGGATGCTGGGCTGCGTCGGCCCGGAGCAGTGGGCGCGGACCCCGGGTGAGGGGGCCGCGGCCAAGATGGCGGCCCTGCCCCCCAACCACTCCCCCGCGTTCCGTCCCGACCCCCGGCTCGCCGTCCCCGCGGGCGTCACCGCACTGACGTCGGCCGCTCTGGCGCAACTGGCGCGACCGGCCCGGTGACCCGTCAACGGCCCGGCATCCGGGCGGAATTCTCCCCTCCACGGGCTCCAGCGGCACGTCGGGGGCCGTGAGCGGCTGTGTGCTCTCCGCAACTATCTCGTCAAAAGATCTTGACTTGGCGGCGGGCCGGACCCTGAATGGGACGGCGTGCTGCCCGTCGCCCGGGAGGAACAGCCGTCGTTGAGGGGAATGAGGTAGATGCGATGCCACAACGGGGTGGAGGCAGGGATTGAAGACACAACGGAAGGTACGCAGAACGGGAGTGCTCGACGTCGGGTGCCACAGCGCCCTGCTGACGGTCGTGGAACGGCGGGACGACTCGCCGCTGGAACCGGTGCTGGCGCGCAAGGTGCGGCTGCGGCTGCACGAGACGCTCGACGCGGCGGGGCGGCTCGACCGGTCGGGCGTGCGCAGCGTCCAGCACGCGGTGGCCCGGACCCTGGCGGCGGACGGAGGGCACTCGCTGCCCTCCGTGTACGCCTTCGCCACCTCCGTCATCCGGGACGCGCCGAACCGTGACGAGGTCATCGCGCAGGTCGCCCGGAGCACCGGCACGCGGCTGCGGGTCCTGTCGGGCGAGGAGGAGGCCCGGCTGGCCTACGTGGCAGCCCGCCAGTGGGCCGGGGAGGACGGCCAGCCGCTGCTGGTGCTGGACATCGGGGGCGGCACGGTGGAGATCGCGGACGGCACCGGGGAGCAGCCGCGGGCGGTCCACTCGTTCCCCCTCGGGGCCCGCGCCGTCAACCGGCGCTGGGACCTGGTGGACGCGGTGACCTCCAAACGGCGGCTGCACGAGGTCCGCGACCGTCTGCGCGCGTCGGTCGGCGAGCTGGGCGACACCCTGCCGCGGGCACCGCGGGACGGCCGGGTGCTGGCCTCCTCGAAGACGTTCACCCAGCTGGCGCGGCTCGCGGCCGCCCGCGGCACGTCCGACGAGGGCCCGGACCGGCTGTCGCTGCAACAGGTGCGGGAGATCGTGCCGGTCCTGGCCGCCAAGGACCCGGCGGGCCGCGCCAAGCTCCCGGGCATCTCACGCCACCGGGCCGGTCAGTCGCTGGCGGGGGCACTGGTGGCCGAGACCCTGATGGAGATGTGCGGCGTGGACAGCGTGGAGATCTGCCCCTGGTCCACGCGCGAGGGGCTGCTCCTGGAGCGCCTGGACTCAGTGGCCCCGGCCGCGCCCCGCCGCGCCGTCTGAACGGGGCGGCGGGGCCGACGCGGTCACCGTCGGGGTCTCTTCCGCCGGTGCCGGCGCACCTGCCGGGGCCAGGTCGTGCGGTCATGTGCTCTCCCCCGGCCTTCGGCCCGGCGGAGTTGTCGAATCGTCCGAGCAGCCCACTACGAGGACGACGCTCTGCCCTGCGATGCACCGCACTGGGGCACCTCCCGGCGCACGCCGGGGAGCTCGTTCGACGACACGGCCCAGCCCGTCAGCTGTCGCGGGCCGGCGTACCGAAGTCGCGGTCCGGCGGGGGTTCCGGCACCGGGCCGGACAGGCGGGGCCCGATCGTGCCGCCGCCGGCCTGCGCGGGCACGGCGGCACCGCAGGCCGCCGTCACGTCCCAGTCAAGGCGCAGCACCGCCAGGTCGTCCGTGTGGCGTTCCTCGTTGAGGTCGCGGACCTGCCCGATCAGCGCGTCGAGATGGGCGTCCGGCCCCGTCACGGGGGTCCGGGCCAGCAGACGCAGCAGGCCCTCCGAGCCGAGCCGCTCAGCGCCGGGGCCCGCGTGGCCTTCGATGAGACCGTCGGTGTAGAGGGTCAGGGTGCCGCGCTCCGGCAGGTCCAGGACGGTGGCGGGCCACTGGTCCAGGCCCGGCGCGATGCCGAGGGCGACGCCGTGGACCGCTTCGGCCGGCCGCGTGACGCCGCCGGTGGTCAGCAGGGGCTCGTGGTGCCCGGCCAGGTGCACCGTGGCCCGGGACCCGGCGAAGTCCAGCGTGAGCAGGGTGCACGTGGTGAACAGGTCGGGGTGCGAGCGTTCCGCGACGAGCATCCGCTCGAGCAGGCGCAGGAGTTCCGGGCCGTGGTGGCCGCCAAGGGTCAGCGCGCGCCAGGCGATGCGCAGGCAGACGCCGAGTGCCGCGGCGTCCGGTCCGTGGCCGCTGACGTCGCCGATCACGGCGTGGACGCGCCCGTCGTCGGTCTGCACCACGTCGAGGAAGTCGCCGCCCAGCAGTGCGCTCTCCCGTCCCGGGAGGTAGCGGCTGGTGGCGGTGACGACGGGGGTGGTCAGCAGCGGCTGCGGCAGCAGGCCCCGTTCGAGGCGGGCGTTCTCCTGCGCCCGCAGGCGGCCGGCCTGCAGGTCGGCACCGGCCCGTTCGACCTGCTTGCGCTGGACCGCGTAGCGCACGGCGCGCTGCAGGAGTTCCGGCTCGACCCTGCCCTTGACGAGGTAGTCCTGGGCGCCGGTGGCGAGGGCCTCGGAACCGGCCTGCCCCTCGGCCAGGCCGGTCAGCACGATGACGGCGGTACCGGGGTCGGCGCGCTGGATCTCGGCGACGGCGCCGAGGCCCGCGGCGTCGGGCAGGTGCAGATCGAGCAGGACGCAGTCGGCGGGCCGCCGGGACAGCTCGTGGCAGGCGTCGGCGAGGGTCTTGTGCCAGACGAGGGTGTACCGCAGGGAGGTGTCGGCGAGCAGTTCGGTCACCAGCAGGGCGTCACCGGCGTCGTCCTCGACGAGCAGGATCCTGTGGTGCGTCACGGGAGCGAGCGGTGTGGGGGGTGCCGTCACGGTCGGGGCTCCCCCGTGCCCCCGTCGCCGTCCGCCGCGGCGAGCCCGGTCTCGGTCTCGGTCTCGGACTCGGGCCCCGGGCCGGGCTGCTGTGCGGGGAGAGTGAAGGCCATGCGCGTGCCGGGGCCGTACTCCGGGTCGATGCCGATGCTGCCGCCGTGGAACTCGACGATCTTCTTGCACATCGCCAGCCCGATCCCGTTGCCCGGGTAGGCGTCCTTGGTGTGCAGCCGCTGGAAGATCACGAACACCTTCTCGGCGAATTCGGGGTCGATGCCGATGCCGTTGTCGGTGACGGAGAACCGCCACAGGTCGCCGTCGCGCCGGGCCTCCACGTGGATGCGCGGCGCCCGGTCGGGGTGGCGGAACTTCACCGCGTTGGAGATCAGGTTCTGCCAGAGCATGCCCAGTTGTGTGGCGTCGCCGACCACCGTGGGCAGCGGGTCGCGGGTGATCTCCGCGCCGGACTCCTCCAGGGCGACGCTCAGGGCGTCCTGCGTGCCGTCGGCGATCCGCTCGAGGTCCACGGTGTTCTGCTGGTTGTGGACCCGGCCCACCCGGGAGAAGGCCAGCAGGTCGTTGATGAGGGTCTGCATGCGGTTCGCGCCGTCGACGGCGAACGCGATGTACTGGTCGGCGCGCTCGTCCAGCTGGTCCCCGTAGCGGCGCTGCAGGAGCTGGGTGAAGCTCGACACCTTCCGCAGCGGCTCCTGCAGGTCGTGCGAGGCGACGTAGGCGAACTGCTCCAGCTCGGCATTGGAGCGCTTCAGCTCGGCCGACTGCTCGTCGAGGAGTTCCCGCGCCCGTTCGGCGAAGGAGAGCTCCTCCGCGAGCCTGCGCCGCATGGCCTCGACGTCCCGGCCGAGCCGCCGCAGGTCGGCCGGGCCGGTCGCGGTGATGGGGTCGTCGAAGCGGCCCCGCGTCACGTGCCGGACGTCGGCGCCGAGCCGTTCCAGGGGACGGTTGATGCCGCGGCGCAGCCCCTCGAAGACGAGTACCGCCAGGAGCACGATGACCACGGCGATGGCGGTGAACACCCCGTTGCGCAGCCGCACGGCGGCGTCGAGCTGGGTGCCGGCGGTGATGCGGGCCTGCCGCAGGTGCTCCTGCTGGCGGCTGAGGGCGTCGCGGACCCGGTCGAAGGCGGTCCTGCCCTCGTCGGCCCGCTGCACGGCGAGCGGCACCGGCTCCCCCGGTACGGCGGGGGCGGCGGCGACCGGCCGCGCGATCAGTCCCTGCCAGGCGCCGGCCGCGGCCGTCACGCCGTCGAGGTCGGTACGGGCCCGGGCGTCGCCCTGGACGAGGGGACGCAGCCGGTCGAGGGCGGTCCGCTCGTCCGCCAGGCCCTGGGTGTACGGGTCGAGGAACTGCCGCTGCCCGCTCAGCCCGTACCCGCGGACGCCGGTCTCCTGGTTCACCAGCGCCGCCTCCAGCCGGATGGCGTTGACCAGGGCCGGGGAGCGCTGGTCCACCAGCTGGTCGGTCAGCGAGGTGCTCCGGTTCAGCGCCCATATCCCGAGCGCGCCGAGCACGGCGAGCACCGCGAGGGCGAGGCTCACACCGACGCGGAGCCACCGGCGGGTCGTCCACGCCGACAGCCGTCCCGGACCGCGGGCGTCGTCGGGGACGTACGCCGCCTCCGGACCGCCGGCCGCCTGCACGATTCCCTCGCCCGTTGCCACGCTGTGCGTCCTCCGCTTCCCTCTCCGCCGCCGGATGCCCGAGGGCGGAACCCACTGTAACGGCCCTGCGACAACACTTGTTGTCGTGCGTTTCGGCAGGTCCTAAGGTGGGGGCCATGCCTGGCACCCACTTCGCTCCGCGTCTGCCGGAGGAGGATCTCGCCGCACTGGCGATCGGCGCGGTCGACGACCTCGCCCGGCGCCTGGCACGTCGCGCCCTCCGCCCGCTCACCGTCCCCGGTACCGCCGCCGACGACGGTACCGAAGCACGGGGAGAGGCCCTGGCGTACCTGCACATGCTCAACCTCCTCCAGCAGGCGATCGGGCACCTGGAGAACCTCGCGGCCGAGCAGGCGGCCGCCGCAGGTGCCGGATACCCCCAGATCGGCCGAGCCTGCAACATCAGCCGCCAGGGCGCCCGCCGCCGCTGGCCCGGCCTGGTGACCAGCGACACCCCCCACCGTCCCCCGCGGCGCACCGACCGGACCCGGAGCCAATGATGATGATCGCCCCCGCCCGCCCCTATGACGTGCTGCTGGTCGAGGACGACCCCGCGGACGCCATGCTCATCGGGGACGCCCTCGCCGAGCGCGGCGCCCGCAACCTCACCCAGGTCGAGGACGGCCTCGCCGCACTGGAGTACCTGCGCGACCCGGCCAACCGGCACCCCGACCTGATCGTCCTCGACCTCAACATGCCGCGGATGAACGGCCACGAGCTGCTGGCGATCCTCAAGGGCGACGAGGAGCTGCGCGCGATCCCCGTGGTCGTCCTCACGACCTCCGCGGCGCCCGACGACGTGACCGGCGCCTACCGGCAGCACGCCAACGCGTACGTCACCAAGCCGGTCAACCTGGACGACTTCGAGCGGGCGGTGCGCAGCATCGACGCCTTCTACCTGGACACGGTCACCAAACTGCCCCGCCGGTGAGGCGGCCGGAAGCGGGTGGGCGTCAGCCGCGGAAAACGGGGTAGACGGACGGCTGGCCGCGCCTGACGCGCGGCCGGCCGGGACGCAGTACGAAAGGCACCACCATGGAACCGAGGCTGGACGGCCGCGCCGACCACCTGGCCGACTGGCCGTGCATCCACGCGGGGTTCGCGCACGAGGGCGACTCGGAGGCGATCTCCGCGGCACGCCGCTTCACCGCCGGGTTCCTCGGCCGCGTCCAGGGCGAGCACGGCGTCCCGGTGCCGGTCGAGACCGTCGAGACCGCGCAGCTCGTCGTCAGCGAGCTGGTCACCAACACCTGCAAGTACGCTCCGGGCCCCGGCCTGCTCGACCTCGAGGTGGACGTCGACACGGCGACGCTGCTGGTGTCCGTGTGGGACACCAGCAGCACCCTTCCCCTGGCCCGCGCCGCCGAGCCGGGGCGCATCGGCCAGCACGGGCTGGAGATCATCCTCGCCCTGTGCGAGGGCTTCGACGTGCAGCGCCAGCCGGTGGGCAAGCGCATCACGGTCCGCATCTCCCTGGAGCCCCGGATCCGCTGAGGCGCGGCGCGCCCCGGCCGCGTCGGCGATCGGGTGAACCCCCGGCCCCGCCCGGTTCGCCGGCGGGCGCTCATGGAAGGTGCCTGACGCGCCGGTCCGCCGCTCCGGCGCCCCGCCCGGCCACCGCATCAGGACCGTCCAGGAGCAGCACCATGACCAGGATCGCCGTCATCCTCGGCAGCACACGCCCCCGGCGCCTCGGCGAGGCCGTCGCGCAATGGGTGTACGAGAACGCCGCGCTCCGCGGCGACGCCGAGTACGAACTGGTCGACGTCGCCGACTACGACCTCCCGCTGCTCGACGAGCCGCTGCCGCCGTCCCTGGGCCGCTACAGCCGTCCGCACACCTTCGCGTGGGCGGAGAAGATCGCCTCCTTCGACGGCTACGTCTTCGTGACGGCCGAGTACAACCACTCGATCCCCGGTGCGCTCAAGAACGCCATCGACTACCTCTTCGCCGAGTGGAACAACAAGGCGGCCGGATTCGTCGCGTACGGCAGCGTCGGCGGCTGCCGCGCGGTGGAGCACCTGCGGCTGGTGATGGCCGAACTGCGGGTGGCCACCGTCCGGGCGCAGGTGGCGCTCTCCCTCTTCCGCGACTTCGCCGACATGAGCCGCTTCGAGCCCGGTCCGCGCCGAGCGGGCGAACTGGACGTCGTCCTCGACGAGGTCCTGGCCTGGACCAAGGCCCTGGCACCGCTGCGCCACGCGCCGTCCTGATCCCGGCCCATCAGGCCTTCCTCGTACGGTTCGGCCCCTCGTAGGGTCCTCCCATGGACGGACGACAAGGGGGCGGTACGCCGGCGTGCGAGCGGTGCGGCGGGACGGTGGCCCCGGATGGACACTGCTGGGACTGCGGCGTCGCCCAGCCCGGGTTCAGGTCGCGCGTGGAGGTCACCGCGGGCGGCGCGGCGGGGGTCACCGACCGGGGAAGGCGGCGTGAGGTGAACGCCGACGCGATGGCCGTGGCCACGGCCGGCGCGTGGACGATCGGCGTGGTGTGCGACGGGGTGTCGATGTCGCCCCGGTCCGAGCGGGCCGCCCGGCTCGCCGCGGACGTCGCCTCGGGGGCGCTGGCGTCGGCGTTGCTCGCGGGCACCGTGCCCGAGGTCGCGCTGGAGGACGCCACCCGGCGCGCGGGACGCGCGGTCGCGGCTCTGGCCGTCTCCCCGGACGAGGCACCGGCCTGCACCTTCGTCGCGGGCGTCACCGGTCCGGACGGCCTGTGGTGCGCGTGGATCGGTGACAGCCGCGCCTACTGGCTGCCGGACTCGGGCCTGGCCATCACGCTGACCGACGACGACACCGGCGAACTGGAGGCCCTGACCGGCTGGCTGGGCGCCGGGAACGGCGAGCCCGCGCCGCGGTTGCGCAGCAGCCGGCCGGCCGTCGGCGGACGCCTCCTGCTGTGCACCGACGGACTGTGGCGGTACCTTCCGGGCGCGGAGTCGCTGCGCGCCCGGCTGGCATCCACGCCCGCCACCGCGGGCGGCGGGGCGCCCCTGGACGGCGCGCGTTCGCTGGTCGGTCACGCGCTGGACGCCGGCGGCCATGACAACGTGACGGCGCTCCTGTTGCCCGTGTCCCCCCGCGTCCCGCCACGGGCGGGGTCGGCAGGAGGGGTGTAAGCAAGAGGTATGCGTCTTGCACCACGCGCAGGCAGCTACTGGTCCGCGGAGCGGAACCCCGCCTTGATCGCGGTTCCGGTGCTGCTGATCGTGGCGATCGTCATCAGTGACCTGGTGATCCCCACGGAAGGCCACCTGGGCCCTCTGCTGGTGGTGGCACCCGCGCTGACGGCGTCGTTCGGCGGGCTCCGGCTGACCGGCCTGATCGGGGCGCTGGCGGTCGCGTCGCTCACCGTGGTGTCGGTGGCGGACGGCACCATCACCACGTCGTACCGCCAGAGCGAGATCATCGCGCTGGTCCTCGTCTCCGCCTTCACCGTGCTCTTCGTGAGGCTCCGCGAACGCCACCAGGCCGAGCTCCAGCAGGTGCGCTCGGTGGCGGAGGCCGCGCAGCAGGTCGTCCTGCAGCCCCTGCCGGAGCGCATCGGCCCGCTGCGGATCGCCTTCGACTACCAGGCCGCCGAGGACCAGGCCCGGATCGGCGGCGACCTGTACGCGGCGGTGCGCACGCCCGGCGGCACCCGGCTGCTCATCGGGGACGTCCGGGGCAAGGGCCTGCCGGCGATCGGTGACGCCTCCCTGCTGCTCGGGGCGTTCCGCAGCGTCGCCTACCGTGCTCCGCCGCTGCCCGCGATGTACGCGCACCTGGAGGCGACGGTGTCCTGGAAGGCCGCGCAGGGCTGCGCCGACGGCCTGCCGGAGGACGCGTCGGTGGAGTCGTTCATCACCGCGATCCTGGTGGACTTCCCCGACGACCGGCCCGAGGTCCGCATCCTCAACTGCGGCCATCCGCCCCCGCTCCGGCTCACCGGCGACGGCCTGGCGGAGCTCGACCCCACCCAGCCGGCGCCGCCCATCGGTCTGGGGCTGCTGCAGCCCTCGCACCCGGGCGTGGACACCTTCCCCTTCGCGCCCGGCGACGTCCTGCTGCTGTACACCGACGGCGTGACCGAGGCCCGTGACGCCTCCGGCCGCTTCTACCCGCTCGCCGAGCGCGTCGCGTCCTGGCCGGGCCAGGGGACCCCGGAGGACCTGGTGCGGCACGTGCGCGAGGACCTTCTCGCCTACTGCGGCGGACGGCTCGGCGACGACGCCGCGCTGATCACGGTTCGGCGGGAGCCGGCGGGCATCGGCCTGTCGCACGAACCGGGGGTGCTCGACGGGCCGTCGGCGCTGTCCGGCGGGCCCGACCCCGGTCCCTCCACGCGGGTGCCGCCCTTCGGCCCCGAGCGGAAATGACCCCTCGTCGCGCCCCGTCGACCCGGCCCGTGTTCCGCTGCCGGGACGCTGATCTACGCTGGGCCCGCCCACGCCGGCGGCAGCCCCGCGGCATCCTGTCCCGGGGCCCGCCCCATCGGAAGGACGGTCCATGAACGAGCAGCGCCCGATCGACTGGGACGAGGCCACGTGGCTCAACGCCCCGCAGCACGCCGAGGCGGACGGATCGGGGATGCTGGTCACCACCCGCGACCGCAGCGACTTCTGGCGCACCACGAGTTACGGCTTCGTCCGCGACGACGGACACGCCCTGCTCACCGCCTTCCCGGCGGACACGTCGATGGAGGTGACCTTCCGCGCGGACTTCGACACGCTGTACGACCAGGCCGGGCTCATGATCCGGGTCGACGCGGAGACCTGGGTCAAGGCCGGGATCGAGATGTCCGACGGCGTGCCGCACCTCGGCGCGGTCGTCACCCGCGGGGTGTCCGACTGGTCGCTCGCTCCGGTCCCCGACTGGGCCGGGCACTCCGTCACGGTGCGCGCCAGCCGTTCCGGCGACGCGGTGACGATCCGCGCCCGCCGTGACGACGATCCGTGGCGGCTGGTCCGGCTGGCGCCGCTCGCCCCGGACGCCGACGCCGGCGCGGGACCGTTCTGCTGCTCCCCCGAGCGTGCGGGCCTGCGCGTGGCGTTCACCGGCTTCACCCGGGGCGCGGCCGACTCCGCACTGCACGAGGAGCCCGAGCAGGCGGGCGCCGGGGGTCACTGAGGGCTGGTGAGGACACGATGGGGTTCGTGGGCGAGGTCTGGCGGGTGCTGAGCGACGGGGAGCCCGTCGGTGACATCACGGTCGAGGAGGCCGACTTCCCGTGGCTGTCGGGGCGGTTCACGCCCGCCCCGGCGTTCGCCCGGGTGGGGCCGCTGTTCGCCCGGGAACTCGCCCTGATGCAGGCCGCGATGACCGCTCCCGCAGAGGAGGACGAGCCCTGGGCCGCGTGGGAGTCGGCGTACGAGGAGGTGCGCCGCGTGGTCACGCTGTCCTCGCCCTCGGGTCCGGTGCCCGAGTTCCTGCTGCACATCGAGGACGACCAGGCCTGGTTCCGGTGGAGCGACGAACCCTTCGACGACGACTCGCCGAGCGACTGACGTCCCGGGTCCCGCCGGCGTCGCCGGCCTCCCCGGGGCCTTCCTCCGCTGAGCCTGGTAGTGGCACTACCAGGCTCGCTCCTTGACGTCACGACCTGGCGGTCGGAGCGTGGGGGGCGTGGACGAATAGTGGCAAAGGCAACATTTCGAACATCACCACTTGACTGCGGGACCTCACGACCCGCGGCGGGGGTGGGGTGCCGAGCGGACCGTCCGGCGCAGTGGCCTTTGAACCAAGGTCCACGCCCAGGAACCGACCTGGCTAGGAGAGTTGTCATGCGTATTTCCAAGTGGCCCCTCGCCGCAGTGGCAGGCCTTGCGCTCGCGCTCGGGGGTGCGGCCTCAACGGCCGTCGCGGCACCGACGAGCTCACCGGCCTCAGCAGCGGTCAGCTACGCGGAACACGGCGGTGGCGGCGGCGGTGGCGGTGGCCACGGCGGCGGTGGCGGTGGCGGTCACGGTGGTGGCGGCTACGGCGGCGGCGGCCATGGTGGCGGCGGCTACGGCGGCTATGACCGCGGCTACGGCGACCACGGCGGCGGCTGGGGCGGCGGTTACGACCGCGGCTACGGCGGTTGGGGCGGCTGGGGCGGCGGCGGCCACGGTGGTGGCGGCGGCGGTCACGGCGGTGGTGGCGGCGGCTACGGCGGCGGCGGTGGCGGTGGCCACGGCGGCGGCGGTGGCGGCGGTCGGTAAGACCTCCTCCGGAGACCGGCCCACGACCGTTCCCCGGCACCCGCCGAACAACTGGCGACCGGCCGCGACAGGCCCCTGACCAGCGTTTCGGCGATCGCACCTCACGGAAGCGGAAGCCACGCCCACGGGAGACCGGTGGGCGCGGCTTCCGCTCTTCGTACCCGCGCAACGCCCGGCACGACGAACCGGTGGCGAATTGCACGATATGGGATGTTTCCCGTGAAACATCCCCCCAGTCAACGCACTGACACTCTGGCTCATGTCGCCGGACCCGGCCGATGGCGCGCCGACGGTCCGGCCGACCTCGGGGTGACGCCATGATCGACCTGTCCTCAGCACTGTCCGGGGAGGCCCGCCAGGCCTTCCACATCGGCGGTCGCTGGGTCTCCCCCAGCGGGACCCGCCGGGCCCCCGTGGTCTCCCCTTCCACCGAGGAGGAGTTGCTGCGCGTACCGCTGGCGGACACCCGCGACGTCGAGCGCGCGGTCGACGCCGCGCGCACGGCCTTCGACCAGGGGCCCTGGCCGCGGATGTCGGCACCCGAGCGGGCCGCCCATCTGCGCCGCCTGGCCGACGAGGTGCGCCGGCGGCTGCCGCTGCTGGCCCGGCTCTGGACGGCCCAGGTCGGAGCGCCGGTCGCGTTCGCCGAGGGCTTCGTCCAGGCCGGCGAGAGCCGCTTCGACTACTTCGCCAAACTCGCCGGCTCGTACGCGTTCCACGACCGCCGCCCCACGTCGCGGGGACACGCCCGGGTGACCCGTGAACCGGTCGGCGTCGCCGCGCTGTTCGCCCCGTGGAACGCCACCTTCAACATCTTCGCGCACAAGATCCCCGCGGCCCTCGCGGCGGGCTGCACGGTCGTCGTGAAGTCACCGCCGGAGAGCCCGCTGGACGCCCTGGTGATCGCCGAATGCGCCGCGGTGGCCGGGCTGCCGCCGGGGGTGGTCAACGTGATCACCGCGGATCGCGAGGAGTCGCAGGCGCTGGTCGCCTCCCCCGGCGTGGACAAGATCAGCTTCACCGGCAGCGTGACGACGGGCCGTGCCGTCGCCAGAGCCGCCCTGGAGCGCTTCGCACGGGTCACCCTCGAGATGGGCGGCAAGTCCGCCGCCATCCTGCTCGACGACGTGGACCTGCACGACGCCCTCGACACCCTCACCCCGCTGACCATGCCCTTCGCCGGACAGGTCTGCTTCGCGCAGACCCGCATCCTCGCACCGCGCTCCCGGATCGACGAGGTCGTCACGGCGTACGCCGACCGCGTCCGCCTGCTGAGGGTCGGCGACCCCTGGAACCGTACGACGCAGGTCGGCCCGGTCCTCAACGGCCGGCAGCTCCGGCGCGTGCTGGGCTACATCGAAACCGGCCGCCGCGAGGGGGCGCGGGTGGTCACCGGCGGCGGACGCAGCCCGGGTCACGAGCACGGCCACTACGTGCTGCCCACGGTCTTCGCCGGGGTCGAGCCCGCCATGACGATCGCCCGCGAGGAGATCTTCGGCCCGGTCGTCACCGTCCAGGCGTACGAGGACGTCGACGAGGCCGTCGCGATCGCCAACGCCACCGACTTCGGGCTCAGCGGCAGCGTCCACGGCGCCGATCCCGAACGCGCCTACCGGGTGGCACGCCGGGTGACGACCGGCCAGCTGGGCGTCAACGGTTTTGAACTGGCGCCCTCGGTCCCCTTCGGCGGCCGGAAGTCCTCGGGTGTGGGCCGCGAAGGCGGCCCCGAGGGGCTGGAGGCCTACCTGGAGACCAAGGCCGTCTTCATGCCGGGACCATGACATGGCCGCCGGCGCCGCACGCAGCGGACCGCGCACCACGGTCGACGCGACGGCGTTGCCCGGCGGGGCGGACCGGCCTCCCCGCCGGGTCCGCCCCGCTGTCGCCGGTGGCCCCGAGGACCAGGCGCCCGCGCACGACGGCCGGCCGCCCCTCGTGGCGGCGGATCACTGCCGGCGGGCCCGTACCGCACCCCGCTCCGCAGGCACCCGGCCCCGGACACCCGGACACCCGAACGCCGAAAGGGAAACTCGATGATCGTGTACGACAGGCTGTACATCGGTGGTGTCTGGACCGCCCCCGCACATCCCGGGCCGCTGGACATCCGCTCCCCCCACGACCGCTCCCTGCTCGGGCGGGCCGCCCAGGCCGCACCGGGCGACGCGGACGTCGCCGTGGCCACGGCGCGCGCGGCCTTCAACGGCGGGCCGTGGCCGCGCACGGACCCCGAGGAGCGGCAGGAGGTGATCCGCCGGGTCAACGCGCTGCGCGAGGAGCGCGCCGCGGAGGCGGCCGCGCGGGTCTCCGACGCGACGGGCACGCCCCGCCGGTTCGCGGACGCGGAGCAGGCCTCCCTGACCCGGCGGGTCGACGCCTGCCTCAAGGCCGCCGAGGAGCTGGGCTGGGAGGAGGCGGTCCATCCCGGCGACCCCTCCCCGGGGTACGACACCATCGTGCGGCGTGAGGCCGTCGGAGTCGTCGCCGCGGTCATCCCCATGCAGTGCCCGTTCTCCGCCGCCACCGCGCGGCTGACGCCCGCCCTCCTGGCGGGCAACACCGTCATCCTGAAGGTCACACCGGAGGACTCGCTGGCCATGGGGCTGCTCGCCGAGCTGTACACCGAGGCCGGGCTGCCCGAGGGCACGCTGAGCGTGCTGCCCGCAGACCGGGACACGGGCGAGTACCTGGTCTCCCACCCGGACGTGGACGCGATCGTCTTCACCGGCTCCACCCGGGCCGGCCGCCGCGTCGCCGCGCTCGCCGGTGACCAGCTCAAGCGGGTCCGTCTGGAACTCGGCGGCAAGGCCGCCGCGATCGTCCTGGAGGACGCCGACCTCGCGCGGACGGTGCGGGGGCTGTTCGCCTCGCTCGGCGACAACGGGAGGATGTGCGCCGCGCGGACCCGCGTCCTGGCCCCGCGCCGCCGGTACGAGGAGGTCGTCGCGGCGGTCGCCGACGCCGTCGGGTGCCTGAAGGTGGGTGACCCCGCGGATCCGGACACCTCGATCGGGCCCATGGCCGGCCGCGAGCGGCAGGAGCGATTGATGTCGTACATCGACCTCGGCATCGAGGAGGGCGCCCGCCTGGTGACCGGGGGCTCCGGGGTCCCTCCCGGCCTGGAGCAGGGCTACTACGTGACGCCGACGGTCCTCGCGGACGTCGACCACCGCATGCGCATCGCCCAGGACGAGATCTCCGGCCCGGTGCTGACGGTCATCGCCCACGACGGCGACGGCGACGCCGTACGGATGGCCAACGACTCGGAGTACCGCCTGTCCGGCGGCGTGTGGTCCGCCGACCCCGAGCGCGCCGTCGCCGTCGCGCACCGGCTGCGTACGGGCGCCGTGCCCGTCAACGGGGCCGCGACGGGCCTGGACGGTACGACCGGGCTCGAGGGGTACGTCGTGCACCGGACGATCACCCGGCCGGCCTGAGCGCCCGTCCGGCGCGGCGAGGTCGGTGGACGACGTTCCCGAGGAAGCCGCGCACGCAGCCGGACACTGCGTCCAGGTGGCTCTCCACGGCGAAGTGCCACGCCGGGCACCGGGATCACGCTCCGGCGGACGGATTCACGCGGCTGCGGGGCGGTCCCCCGACGGGGTCATGCGGCACCGCACCGCACCGGGGCGGAGGCGGAGTGAGTAGGCGTACTCATGCCCGTGTCCCGCCGTGCCAGGACGATGGAGGCAACGGACCATCAGGAGAGGGAGGTCGGAGACGGGCATGGGGAGATTCCTGGGCGCGGTGCTGGCGTTGGCGGTGACCGCCGGGGCGCTTGCGCTGGTCTACGCGGTGGGCGCGCCGCTTCCGGTGGTCCTGGGCGCGGGTGCCGGTGTGCTCTGCCTGCTGTGGCTGCTCGTCCTGCTCACAGTGCCGTGGAACGTCCACTTCCGGGCACGGGCGGTGCTGGCCGAGATCGCGGTGAGCCGGGAGAAGGGGCTGACGGTTCCTCAGGCGCGGGACGTCGAGGCCGCGCGGATCGCCCGGACGATGCTGCGGGTCGCCCTGGCGGGCCATCTGCTCACGGCGGCCGGGGTGGTGGCCGTCACGGTCGCGACCGGTCACGGCGCCGGGTACTGGATCGCCGGGTTCTTCCTGCTGAGCACGGTATTCCGTCCGGCGGGGGCGTGGTTCGGACAACTGCGGCAGCGGCTGGGCACTTTGCTGAAGGACGTCACCCATCCGCGGGACGACGTACTGGAGCTGAAACGGCGCGTCGAGCACACGGACAGCGGCATCAAGGTCCTGGAGGAGAGGACCGAGGAGCAGTACCGGGCCCTGGCCGAGCTGCGCCGCACGGTGGACGCTCTGGGGGTCGCGGTGTACGAGCGGGCGGAGGACGCCGACCGCCGGATCACCGCGCTGGCACGGGAGTTCGAGGCCACGGTCAACCGGCTCACCGACAACGAGGAGATCATCACGGGCCTCAAGGCCTTCCTCCGGCTGCTGCGGGCGGGCGAGGTCGCCACCGGCCGGGCCACGACCGACGCCTGACAGCGCGCCCGGCGGCCTCCCGTTCGGCCGGGGGGCCGGCCGGCGGCCGGACTCAGGCGGACGGCGCGGCCGGGCCCGCCGCGACGGAGCTGAAGCCGGTCAGCTTCTCCGGGTTGAGCACCCACATCAGCTGGTCGATGCCCTGCTCGGAGGCGCTGATGGACAGCAGGGCCATCGGCGCGCCGGCGTGGACGACGAGGGCCGCGGTCTGCCCGTTCGCCTCGACCCACACCACTTCCGTGTCGACCCAGAAGCGCGGGGCGAAGGCGGTGATGAACTTCGCCACCTTGACACTGCCGACCACGGGGACCTTGGCGGCGTTGCGGACGGCTCCGCCGCCGTCGCCGTAGTTCACCACGTCCGTGGCGAGCAGCTTCTCCAGGCCGGCCATGTCGCCCGCCCTGGCGGCCGCCACGAACGCCTCGAGGAGCCGGCGGTGCTCCGCGGTGCCCACCTGCTCGCGCCGCCCGGCGGCGATGTGCTTGCGGGCGCGGCTGACGAGCTGGCGGGAGTTGGCCTCGCTCAGGTCGAGCACGGAGGCGATCTCCCGGTACGGGTAGTCGAACGCCTCGCGCAGCACGTACGCCGCCCGCTCCGTGGGCGTCAGGCGCTCCAGCAGGAACAGCACCGCGATCTCCACCGCTTCGCCGCGTTCGGCGCCCAGCGCGGGGTCGGAACGGGTGTCCACCGGCTCGGGGAGCCAGGGTCCGACGTAGCCCTCGCGCCGGACACGGGCGGACTGGGTGACGTTGATCGCCAGCCGGGTCGTCGCGGTGGTCAGGAACGCGGTCGGGTTCTCCACGGCGTCGCGGTCCGCGGCCTGCCACCTGAGCCATACGTCCTGGACGACGTCCTCGGCCTCCGCCGCGCTTCCGAGCATCCGGTAGGCGATGCCGAACAATCGGGAGCGCAGGGCCGTGAAGACCGCCGCGGCCTCGTCGAGCGAGCCGTCGTGCTCTGCGTCCGCTGGCTGCATCGTCGCGTTTTCCTCCACCGTCACATCCGCCCGGCCGGCCGTTCCAGCCTACACAGCGGGCGTTTTCCTCCGGGCCGGGGGGCGCTCCGTGTCCGGGCCCGGTCCGCGCAGTTCAGGGGTGGGGCCACCGCGCCCGGTGTGTTTCCGGGGGCGCGTGTGAATGGGCGACGCCGGCGGCCGAACGGGCGTTCCCGGCCGGGCGCGGGAATTCCGCCCGCATTCGAGACGCATTCCGCTTCCGGCCCCCGGACGCACGATCCCCTTTCTTCGACCGGGCAGCGGCCCCGTTTGTGACAGCGGGAATCGGCCGCCGATCCGCACGGGTCCCGCGCGGTGTGTGTACAGATCTTCACGGAATTTCGTACACGCGTTCCAAAAGCGCCGTGGAGCAGGGTAACGTTACGTATCGCAGCAAGATCCGCACAGGGAGGGACGGGGCATGGAGCCCACCACTACGACAGTGCGCCGTGGGCGCCCGCAGGGCTCGGACAACCCCGGCCCCGACGGGCTGACCAACCGTCAGTCCCGCATCGTCGAGGCGATCCTGAGCTCGGTGGAGAACCGCGGGTTCCCGCCGTCGATGCGCGAGATCGGTGAGGCCGTGGGCCTGGCCAGCACGTCCTCGGTCGCCCATCAACTCGCGGTGCTGCAGCGCAAGGGCGTGCTCGAGCAGGATCCGCACCGGCCGCGCGCCTACCGCGTACGGTGCTCCTGGCCGTCGCAGCACGGCTCCGGGCCGGGCGCGGAGCCCGTCAGTGCCTCCCCGTCGGCGCGTGTGCCCGTGGTCGGCCGGATCGCGGCCGGTACGCCGATCCTCGCCGAGGAACAGATCGACGAGGTCTTCGTGCTCCCCCGGCAGATCGTCGGCGCGGGCGAGCTGTTCGCCCTCAAGGTGGTCGGCGACTCCATGACGGGTGTCGCGATCTGCGACGGCGACTGGGTCACGGTCCGCAGTCAGGACGCGGCCGACCACGGCGACATCGTGGCCGCGATGATCGACGGCGAGGCCACCGTCAAGCGGCTCAAGCACGAGGGCGACCGGGTCTGGCTCATGCCGCACAACCCGGCCTACGACCCGATCCCCGGCGAGGAGGCGGTCATCCTCGGCAAGGTGGTCGCCGTGCTGCGACGCCTCTGACGGCGGGGGCGGCGGGCCCGCTCAGTCCGCGGCGCCGGGCAGCACCGACCGGAGCCCGCCCAGCAGATGGGCCCGGAAGGCCGCGTCCTGGTAGGCCTCCGCGGAGTGCCCCAGCGCGGTGTAGAAGACGGGTCCTCCGCCGTATTCGTGGCACCAGACCAGCGGATGGTCGGTGCCCATCGAACCGCCCGAGTACGAGGACTCGTCGGCGGAGGCCAGGACCCGCACCCCGGGGCGGGGGCTGCGGTCGAAGTCGTACCACTCGTCGGTGACCTTCCAGGCCGCGCCGAGGTGCGCGGTGGCCGGATGGGCGGTGTCCTCGACCAGGACCGTGCCCGTCTGCAGCGGTGGATGCCCGGTGAAGCGGGCGCCCAGCAACTCCCCGTAGTACGGCCAGTCGTACTCCGTGCAGGCGGCGGCGTGCACGCCCATGAAACCGGCGCCGTCAGCGTGGTGCGCCGCGAGGGCGGCCCGGCCCGCGTCGCCGAGTACCGCCCCGCTGGTGGACAGGAACACCACGGCGTCGTACGGCCGCAGGCCGGCCCCCTCGAAGTCCTCGGGCCGTTCGGTGGCGTCCACCCGGAAGCCGTGCCCGGCTCCCAGCTCGGTGAGGGCCCTGACGCCGTCGGGGATCGACTCGTGCCGGTAGTCGGTGGTGCGGGTGTAGACGAGCACACGGGGGTCGCGGCGGGACAATCGGCTCTCCCAGGACGGTGACGGACGGCGAGCGGCGCCCACCAGTCTCCCCGGCGCCGCCCGGGCGTCAACCGCGGCCCGGCGTCAACGGCGGCCCGGTGTCAACGGCGGCGCGCCTCCCGTCAGTGCCCGATGCTGTCGATCAGCTCGCGGGCACCCTGCCGCAGCAGCGCCACGGCGACCGACGTGCCGAGGGTGGCGGGGTCGAGGGGGCCCGCCCATTCGTGGGCGTCGAGGACGGTCTTGCCGTCCGGGGAGAAGACCCGCGCCCGGAGCGAGAGCCGGCCGTCGCGTTCGGCGTGGGCGTATCCCGCGATCGGGCTGTTGCAGTGGCCCTGCAGGACGTGCAGGAACATCCGCTCGGCCGTGGTCTCCCGGTGAGCGGCCGGGTCGCCGAGGTCGCTCACGACGTCGATCGTCTCGCCGTCGCCCTCCCGGCACTGCAGGGCGAGGACGCCCGCGCCGATCGGCGGGATCATCGTCTCCACCGGCAGCACCTCGCTGATGGCGTCGGTCCTGCCGATCCGCTCCAGCCCGGACACGGCCAGGAGCAGCGCGTCCGCCTCGCCCGCCGCGAGCTTCTCCAGGCGGCGGTTGGCGTTGCCCCGCATGGGGACGCAGGTCAGGTGCGGGTGCGAGGCCATGATCTGCGCGATACGGCGCACGGAGGAGGTGCCGATGCGCGTGCCGGGCGGGAGCCGGTCGAGCGTGAGGCCGCCGAAATGCACCAGGGCGTCACGGATGTCGTCCCGCTTCAGGAAGGCGGCGAAGACCGTCCCGGCGGGCAGCGGCCGGTCGGCGGGCACGTCCTTCACGCAGTGGACGGCCAGGTCGGCCCTCCCCTCCAGCAGCGCGGCGTCGACCTCCTTGGTGAACGCGCCCTTGCCGCCCAGCCGGGCGAGGTCGCCCATCCAGCGGTCACCGGACGTCGTGACGGGCACGACCTCCGTCCGGATGGCGGGGTGGAGCGCGGCCAGCTCGGTGCGTACGCGCTCGACCTGGGCCAGCGCCATCGGGGAGGAGCGGGAGACGATGCGGATCAGCTCGGGGACTGCCATGCGCCCACGGTACGGCGTCCGGCCCGCGCCCCGCGCAACAGCCCCAACCCCGCACGCGGGGGCTGCGGCGGGGCTAGTGTGTCCCGCGGCACCCGTCGGGAGGGCGCCGGCGCGCGGATGTGGCGCCACCGGGACGGGCGACGGGGTAAGCGCACCATGACGCAGGAACGGCCCTCGCCCGCCGCGGTGTCCCCCGAACCGGCGACGCCCGCCGCCGTCACCGCCGTTCCGGTCCGCCGCTTCCGGGCTCTTGCGCCGCGGCACCGCCGCCCGCTGTACGTCCTTGCCGTGCTGGCACTCCTCGCGCAGATGGCCCTCGCGATGGTCACGACCGCCGTCCAGCAGACGCCCACCATCGACGAGCCGGTGTACGTGGGCACCGCGACGGTCTACCTGCACGAGCACAGCCTGCGTTTCAACCCCGAGCACCCGCCGCTCGGCAAGCTGGTCATCGCCAGTGGCCTGGTGTTCGCCCACCCGCACCTCGACCCGGCCTTCGAGGGCGACCAGACCGAGCTCGGGCGCAGCGTGCTCTACGAGTCGGGGAACGACCCGTGGCGCCTGATGCTGGCGGCCCGGCTGCCGGTGATCGTGCTGACGCTGCTGTTCGGGCTGGTGGTCCTCGCGTTCGCGCGCGACCTCACCGGGCCCGCCGGCGGGCTGCTCGCGCTCGCCCTGTACGCGTTCTCACCGGATGTCATCGCGCACGGCTCGCTCGCCACGCTGGACGTCCCGGCGGCAGGTTTCCTGCTGACGTCGGTGTGGGCGCTGTGGCGGGCCCGGCAGCGTCCCCGGCTCCATCTGCCGCTCGCCGGTGCGGCGTTGGGCGCGGCGCTCGCCACGCGGATGAGCGCGCTGCCCGCGGTGCCGGTCCTGCTGCTCCTGGCCGCGCTGTCGGTGTGGCACGCGGGCGGACGGGGCGCGGAGCGGCCCGGTACCGCCCGGTCGCTGCGGCGCGCCGCCATCGCGGCGGGCGGGGTCGGGCTCCTCGCGGTCGCGGTGGTGTGGGCGGCCTACCTCGTCGTCGACCCGCGGCTGCGCTGGACGGCGCCGGACACCTTGCCGGCCCTGCACGGCCTGCGGGCCCTGGCCGTGGACGCGCTCCCGCTCCCCCGCGCGTACCGGGACGGCATGGCGGTCCAGTTCGGCTTCGAGGACTCGACCTTCGAGGGCTTCCTCTTCGGCCGCCACTACCGCGGGGCGCTCTGGTACTACCTGCCCGCCGCGGTGCTGGTGAAGACCCCGCTCGGCATGCTCGCCCTGTGGCTCGCCGGCACCGCCGCGCTGCTCGCCGTCCCCCGGCTGCGCCCCGCCGCCCCGTACCTGCTCGTCCCCGCGGCCGTGCTGACGGCGGCCGCCATGACCGGCTCGCGGGACTTCGGGGTCCGCTACGTGGTCTTCCTGCCGCTGTTCGGGGCGGTCGCCGCGGCCTGCGTCACGGCCCTGCGACGGCGGTGGGCGCACGTGGCGGCCGCGGCGCTCGTCGTCTTCGTCGCCGTCAGTTCGCTGCGGACCTTCCCCTTCTACCTGCAGTACTCCAACGAGGCCTTCGGCGGCACGGCGAACACCCATCTGCGGCTGCACGACTCCAACGTCGACTGGGGCCAGGACCTGGGCCGTCTCGCCGACCGGCTCCGCGAGGAGTACCCCGGCGAGACGGTGTGGCTGGTCTACAAGGGCAGCGGAGTGCCCGCCCACTACGGCATCCACGCCGCCGACCCGCGCACGGTCCCCGAGGACCGGGTGCACGGGCTGCTCGTGGTGTCGGACTCGGCCGTCGCCAAGGCGGAGGGCCGGCTGGCGGAGCTCATCGCAGGCAGCGAGCCGGTCGACGAGGTGGGGCACTCGATCACGATCTACCGCCGCGACTGACCGCCTCCCGGCGCCGCCCCGTTCACCGGTCCGGGAGGGCGGCGCCGGGCGCCGTGACGTCAGGGCTTGCGTGCCACGACGGCGTAGACGTTGATGTCCGCGTCGGTGACGTCGGTGATGCTGCGGTAGCGGATCGCGTCGATGTCCTCGAGGCCCTCGACGAACTCCGGGGAGGCGTCGGCGTGGGTGGCGAGGGTGTCGTCGGCGTTGTCCGGGCGCCAGTGGTGTACGGGGACGAGGCCGGGCTCCACGATCTCCAGGCCGTTGTCCGTGACGAAGCGCAGGACCTCGGCGTGCTCGCGGAGCACGAACGAGAAGCCGCGGTCCTGGTAGGTCTTGGCGACCTTGGCGATCTGCTCCGCGTTGAGGTCGGAGGTGAGGTGGCTCAGCACGAGGTGGCTGCCCGAGGGCAGCGCGTCGACGAGGTGCTTGACGATGCCGTACGCCTCGTCGTCCTCGACGAAGTGCAGGACCGCCACGAGCACGAGCGCCACCGGCTCGGCGAGGTCCAGCGTGCCGGCCGCCTCGCGCAGGATCGCGGCGGGGTCGCGCAGGTCCGCGTCGATGTAGTCGGTCCGGCCCTCGGGGCCGCTGGTCAGCAGGGCGCGCGCGTGGGCCAGCACCACGGGGTCGTTGTCGACGTACACGACCCGCGCCTCGGGGACGATGCGCTGCGCGATCTGGTGCACGTTCTCCTGCGTGGGCAGTCCGGTGCCGATGTCGAGGAACTGGCGGATGCCGGTCTCGCCCGCGATGTGGTTCACCGCGCGGCGCAGGAAGTCCCGGTTGTGCCGCACGTCCAGGTAGCCCCGGGGATTGGCGGCCAGCGCGGCCGCGGCCGCCTCGCGGTCGACGGGGTAGTTGTCCTTGCCGCCGAGGAAGACGTCGTAGACGCGCGCCGGATGCGCCTTGGTGGTGTCGATCCGCCTGCGGAGCTGCTCGGCGGAGTCGTAGTCGTTGGGAGCGTCGCTGCCGCTGGTCATGGCCATCCCCTGGAGACTCGAATACGCGATCTGATCTGCACACAACTTAGCTGGTGAAACGGCGAGTTGGTGCCACCGCTCCCGACTCGCGCGGGCCGTCCGGGCGGGGGGAGGCGCAGAAAGGCCGGAACGGGTCTGCCGTTGGGCGTACCCGATCGTTGACCTTGGTGACCGCACGTCCCCGGAACCGCCCTGGAGGCTCGCTTGACCTCGATCCACGCCGCTGAACCGGCCGCAGAACCCCGCAACGCCTCGGTGCTCGTCCACAACGACCGGGGCGAGTACCTCCTGCACCTGCGTGACCACCGTCCGGACATCCGGAACCCCGGTACGTGGTCGCTGCTCGGCGGCGGCCGTGAGCCGGACGACGCGTCCCTGGAGGCCACGGCCCGCCGGGAACTGCGCGAGGAGGCAGGGCTCGACCTGCCGGAGCTGCGCGCCTTCGCGGTGGAGCACGTCCACGACCGGGGAGGGGCGCTCCTCCCGGTCCAGGTGTTCACCGCCCGCTGGAACGGCGACCCGGACGGCCTGGAACCGACGGAAGGCGTCATGCTCCGGTGGTTCCGGCCCGAGGTCATGCCGCGGCTCCGGCTGGGGCACGCGACCCTGGAGCTCGTCCGCCGGCACGCCGGCCCGGCCGCCGCGCCGGGCACGCGGTCCCCGGCGGGCGGCCGGAGCGTGCTGAACGTCGTCGGCGCGCACCTGTACCTGGAGAACCCCGCCGGTGAGGTCCTGCTCGGACTCCGCCACCCCGACTCCGCATTCGCCGGCGGCCAGTGGCACTTCCCCGCCGGACACTGCGAACGGGAGAGCGCCGTCGCGTGCCTGGTCCGGGAAGCGGAGGAGGAGGCCGGCCTGCGGATCAGGCCGGAGGACGCGGAATTCGCGCACGCCGTCCACCTCGTGGACGCGGGCGGAGGCCCGCCCCGGATGCAACTGGTCTTCCGCGTACGTCGCTGGCAGGGCGAACCGGTGGTCCGTGAGCCCGACAAGTGCCTCTCGTGGCGCTGGTGGCACCCGGACGCCCTCCCCGAACGCCTCGTGCCGTACACGCGGGCCGCGATCGAGGGCATCCGGGCGGGCCGCCCCTACACCGAGTCGGGCTGGGCATGACCCCCGTCCCGCGCGACCCGGAACCCGCGGCGCGCCGCCTCACGAACGCGTCCTCACCCGGCCGGCGCGAGCGCGAGGGGCGGTGAGGGCAGCCCGAAGTGGTCGGCGATGATGCGCACCGTGTGGGTGCCGTCGGCGTTGAAGGCGGGGTCCGCGTCGTACCGCGAGGTGTCCCGGCCCACGATGCCCGCGTCCAGGAGTGCGCGGACGAGCAGGTCGGCCGAGCCGCCCGCGCGCCGGGACTCGCGGCGCATGCCGAAGTTGAAGTAGGTCCCCTCGAAACCGCCCGAAGCGTGGGTGAACTGGCACCAGGGGCGTCAGCCGGACGCCGGTGCGCTCTCCCGCTCGTCGAAGGTGAGCTCGGGCGGCGGCCTGCGGAAGCCGCGGGTCAGGTAGGCGAGGTAGGCGACGCCGAGGGCGAGCCAGATGACGCCGAGGGTGAGGGCCTTGCCGTCGAGGTGCAGCAGGAGCCAGAGGTCGATCAGGGCGCCGACGCCGGGGACGACGGCGTAGCCGAAGAGGCCGACGGGCTCGCCGGCGCGGCGCTTGCGGAGGAAGGTCGCGATCACGCTGAGGTTGACGAAGGTGAAGGCGGTGAAGGCGCCGAAGTTGATGAAGGAGGTGGAGGTGGCGACGTCGAGACGGAGGGCGATGAGACCGACCAGGCCGGTCAGCAGGATGTTGAAGGCCGGCGTCAGGTGGCGGGGGTGGATGTAGCCGAACACCTTGCGGGGCAGCACGTTGTCGCGGCCCATCGCGTACAGCAGGCGGGAGGTGCTGGCCTGGGCGGCGACGCCGGAGGCGAACTGCGCGACGACGAGCCCGGCGAGGAAGACGGACGAGAAGAGGTCGCCGCCGATGGTCCTGGCGATCTCGAAGGCGGCGGAGCTGGGGTCGTCGAAGCTGCTGCCGGGGTGGGCGAGTTGGGTCGTCCAGGCGAGCGCGATGAAGATGCCGCCGCCGATGAGTGCGGTGAGCATGATCGCGCGGGGCATGGTCCTGCGCGGCTCGACGGTCTCCTCGGTGAGCGTGGTGACCGCATCGAAACCGAGGAAGGAGTACGCCGCGATGGCCGCGCCGCCGGAGATCCCGGCCAGCGTGGTGGCGTCGTTGTGGAACGGCCCGCTGCTGAACAGGCCCCCGGCGCCCTCGGCGTGGAAGACGTGCCGCAGTGAGAGCAGCGCGAAGATCACGATGACCAGGATCTGGAACGCCATCAGCAGGGAGTTGGCCCGGTCCGCGGCCTGGATGCCGAACAGGTTGAGCGCCGTGGTGATGACGATGAAGGCGAGGATCCACACCCACATCGGCACCCCCGGCCACTCGGCCTGCAGATAGGCGCCGCCGATCAGCCAGATGACCATGGGCAGGAAGAAGTAGTCCAGGAGCGTGGCCCAGCCGACGAGGAAGCCGGCCCGCCCGTCGATGGAGCGCCGTACGTAGGTGTAGGCGGAGCCGGCGACGGGGTGCTCGGCGGCCATCTTCCCGTAGCTGTAGGCCGTGAAGAGCATGGCGACCAGCGCCAGGGCGTAGGCGGTGGGGACCGCGCCGCCGGTCTTCTCGGCGACGACACCGAAGGTGCCGAGCACGATCAGCGGGGTCATGTAGGCCAGGCCGAAGGAGACGACGGCTCTGAGTCCGAGGGTGCGGGACAGCGCGGGGGCCGTGGTGGCGGAGCGCGCGGCGTTGTCGGTCATCGTGGGGCTCCGGGGATGGGTCAGCCGCGGCGGGCGGGGCGCCAGCTGCGAGGGTCTATGCGCCCGTCGTACAGGGGGAGTTCGAGGGGACGGTCGGTGTCGGTGAACTGGGACCACATGCGGTTGAGGCCGGCCGTGCCATACGTGCGGACGCGGGTGACGTCGTCCAGGTCGAGGACGTCGGTGAGGACGGTCGCGGCGCTGTCGGGCGCCTCGGTGCGGACGCGTCCCTCGGGGTCGACCACGAGGCTGCGGCCGGTGCCCTGCGGCCCGGCGGTGTTGACGCTGACCACGTAGACCTGGTTGGTGATGGCGTTGGCCCGGGCCAGGACGAGTTCCTGGGCACGGTCGCCGGTCGTGGTCATGACGGGGTTGACGATGACCTCGGCGCCCATCCAGGCCAGGTGCCGGGCGACCTCGGGGAACCAGGCGTCGTAGCAGATGGAGAAGCCGACGCGGCCGGCCCCGGGGACGTCGAAGACCACGAACCGGTCGCCCGGGGTGTAGGGCTCGCGGGGGCGCCAGGGGAAGAGCTTGCGGTAGTGCGCGGCGAGCCGCCCCTCGGGCGAGAAGGCGAGCGCCGTGTTGAACAGCTCACCGTCCGGGCCGCGTTCGCAGATGCTGCCGGGCAGCAGCCAGACGCCCAGGTCCCCGGCGATCTCACCGAGACCGCGTACGAGGCGGCCGTCCAGCGGCTCCGCGGACTCGTGCAGTTGCCGCTCGACGTCCGCCGGGTCCCCGTCCGCACCGAACAGGTGCAGTTCGGGGAAGGCCATCAGCCGGGTCTGCGGGAAACGCCCGAGCAGGGCCCCGGCCTCTTCCGCGAAGCCGGACAGGGGTGCCCCCGCCGGGCGGGGCCCGGCCTGGGCGAGGGCCACGGGAAGGGGTCGGGACATGGTTCACCTGCTTCGTTCGAGTGCTCAGGAAATTAGAGCATTCTGATCAGATAAACAAGAGTGCTCAAGGTGAGATGTTTTCCGGTACTACAGTCGGTCCCATGCCCGACACGGAGAACCGGACCGGCCAGGCCGCGACGGCCGCCGGCCCGCCGCTGAGCACCCCCGCCCTGGGCGGCATCCGCCGCCTGTCCGCGCTCGACACGGTGCGCGCCCGGATAGCCATGGCCATCGACCTCGGCCTGCTCGCCCCCGGCGAGCGGCTGCCCGCCGCGGCGGAGATCGCCGCGGCGCTGGACGTCGGCGAGATCACGGTGCGCCGGGCGCTGGTGGCCCTGTGCGACGACGGGCTGCTGGAGCGCCGCCGCGGCCGCAACGGCGGCACGCTGGTCGCGCAGCACCCGGCGAAGGGCTCGGTCAGCGCGGTCGGCAGCTACCGCTCCGACACCGACGCGGTGCGCCGGCTGATCGACCACCGGCTGGTCCTGGAGTGCGGCATCGCCCACCTCGCCGCCGGCCACGCCGACGACGCCGCGCTGCGCGAGCTGGAGCGTCTGGTCGACGCCATGGACCGGGTGACCGGCTGGGCCGAGTTCCACCGCCATGACGAGGAGTTCCACCTCGCCGTCGCCTCCGCCACCGGGACGCCGTCGGTCGTCGTCCCGTACGCGGCGGTCGTGCGCGAGCTCTACCGGTACTACCTGCCCTACCCCCTCGACGCGCTGCGCGCCTCCAACGACGAGCACCGGGCCCTGGTCCGCGCCCTGCGCCAGGGGGACCGGGCGGCCGCGGCAGCGGTCGCCCAGGAGCACGTCCAGACGCTGCACCGGACGATGTTCATCGGCCTGTCCGACGCCGTGCCCGGGCCCTCCGCCACCGCCGGGAGCTGATCCGCCCGCCCCACCAGTACAGTCGAGCCACATGTGCGGCGTGCGCCGCCACAGGGGTGGAGGAGACGTCCGTGGAGGGGCTGGCACTCGTCGCGCTCATGGTCGGTGCGGTGCTGGTCACCGCCGTCGCCCGGCGTCTGGGGGTGTCTCCCCCGCTGCTGCTGGTCGCCGTCGGCCTGTGCGCGTCCTTCGTGCCGGGGATCCCCGCCTACGCCATCGAGCCCGAACTGGTGATGGTGCTGGTCCTGCCCCCGCTGCTGTACTCCTCGGCGCGGGAGAGCTCCTACCTGCGCTTCCGGGACAATCTGCGCCCCATCGGTCTGCTGGCCGTGGGGCTGGTGCTGTTCACCACCGTCGTGATCGGCTACGCGGCATTCTGGCTGGTTCCCGGGCTGCCGCTGGGCTCGGCCCTGGTGCTCGGCGCGGTGCTGTCGCCGCCCGACGCGGTGGCGGCGACCTCCATCGGGCGCCGGCTCGGGCTGCCGCGCCGGCTGCTGACCGTACTCGGCGGCGAGAGCCTGGTGAACGACGCCACCGGGCTGACGGCCTACCGCGTGGCCATCGCGTCCGTGGCGGGCGCCGGCTACACCCTGCTGCAGGGCGTGGGGGTCTTCCTGATGGCGGCCGTCGGAGGCTCGCTGATCGGCCTGGCGATCGGCCGGCTGGCCCGCCTCGGCCACCGCTTCCTGCCCGGTGACCTGGCCAGCGCGCTCGGGCTGCTCGTGCCGTTCCTCGCCTACCTCGTCGGCGAGGAGGCGCACACCTCGGGAGTACTGGCCGTGGTCGTGGCCGGCCTGTACCTGGGACACCGGTCCCCCGACACGGAGGCGACCTCCCGGCTGCAGGTGTACGCGGTGTGGAGCGCCCTCGACACGGTGCTGGAAGCCCTCGTCTTCGCCCTGATCGGCCTGCAGGTGCGGGGCATCGTCGACACCGTCGACACCGGCGTGGGGCAACTGGTCGCGGCCGGTGCCGCGCTGACGGCGGTGACCGTCGCCGCGCGCGTCGTGTGGGTCTACCCCGGGACGTACCTGCCACGGCTGATGTTCCCGCGGATCCGGGCACGCGACCCGTACCCCCCGTGGCAGTACCCGGTGGTCCTCTCCTGGGCGGGCATGCGCGGCGTGGTCTCGCTGGCCGCCGCCTTCGCGGTGCCGGAGACCACCGACAGCGGAGCGCCGTTCCCCGGCCGCGACGAGATCCTGTTCCTGACCTTCTTCGTCACGGTCGGCACGCTGCTGCTGCACGGGATGACGCTGCCCCCGCTCATCCGGCGGCTCGGCATCTGCAACAAGGAGGCGTACGAGGACGCTCTGGCCGAGGCGAACGCCCAGCACAGTGCCGCCCGGGCGGCACTGCAGCGCCTGGAGGAACTGGCCGGGGACCGAGGCTCCCACCAGGCCGTGCTGGAGACCCTCCGGCAGACCGCGGAGGCCCGCCGCAACGCCGCGTGGGAGCGGCTGGGCGGCCCCACCGGTGGGGGCGCGGAGCCGCCGAGCGTGGCCTACCGGCGGCTGCGCCGCGCGATGCTGGACGCCGAACGGCAGGAGTTCGTGCGCTTCCGCGACGAACGGCTCATCGACGACGAGGTGCTGCGCCACGTCATGCGCGAACTGGACCTGGAGGAGGCGGCGCTGCAGCGCGAGTAGCGGTGGGCTCCGGTCTCAGGTCTCAGCCCATGGACTCGTGTACGAAGCACCAGCGCCAGTCCTCGCCCGGCTGGTACGAGCGGATCACGGGGTGGCCGGTGGCCTCGTAGTGCGCGGTGGCGTGCCGCCCCGGAGAGCTGTCGCAGCAGCCGATGTGGCCGCAGGTCAGGCACAGCCGCAGATGGACCCAGTCGTGGTGCCCGGCGGCCAGGCACTCGGCGCAGCCGCCGTCCGGCGGCGTGGCGGCGACGTCGGCCGGGGCCTGCTCGAGATCGGGACATGCTGCTGTTGTCACGCCGGCCCCCTGTGCCGTCTGCGGATCACTGCCGATGGACGCCCCAGGCTACGTCAACCCCGCGCCACGCGCGATCAACGTCCCGGGGCGTCCCGGCGCGGGGCGTCCCGGCGCGGGGCCGACGGCTCAGTCGCGGAGTTCGCCCTCCAGGAGGCCCATGGTGAACATGTCGTACCAGCGGCCGTCGCGCCGGAAGACCTGCCGCAGCCGGCCCTCCTCGACGAAACCGACCTTCCGGTAGACATGGTGCGCCGACGCGTTCTCGGTCACGACGGTGAGCGAGATCTTGTGCAGGCGCATCTTCTCGAAGCCGTAGCGGCACATCGTGCGCATGGCGTCGGTGGCGTAGCCCCGGCCCCAGTACTCCTTCTCGCCGAGGTAGATGTCGAGTTCGGCGCACCCGGTCTCGGGCTCGGCGTCGCGCAGCCGCACCAGGCCTATGAGCCGTCCGTCCTCCTGCGCCTCGATCCCGTAGAGCACGTCGCCGTAGGCGTTGCGGGGCCGCTCCTCCATGCGCTTCCTCACCTGCGCGAGGGGCTGGGCGTAGTCGTCGTCCATCCAGCGCATGACCTCGGGGTCGTGGTTCCAGCGCCACAGCGCCTCGGCGTCCGAAGGCTCCATCGGGCGCAGCGTCACCAGTCGTCCGGGCACCATGGGGCGGCCCCTTCCGGTCGTCATGATCATGGTCGTGGAACCCGACAGAGCTTAGGCCCTGTCGTCAAATGAGCTCCCCCAGCTACCGCTGGGAGGTGCCCCCACCGCCCGAAGGGCGGGCCCAACGGCTCCCCCAGCTTGCGCTGGGAGGTGCCCCCAGTGCGGTGCATCGCAAGGCTGAGAGTCGTCCTCGTAGTGGGCTACTCGGACGATTCGACAACGCAGCGTGGGGGTACCTCCCAGCGGAGCTGGGGGAGCGTCGTTGGGTGGGGGCACCCCCGGCCGAAGGTTGGGGGAGGGCATGTGACGACACGGCCTGGCACGGCCGCCGTCGGGTCCGCAACCGAATGGCCCACCGCGGGGCGGGCGTTCAGCCGGCCTCGGCCCGGCCCTCGGGCTCCGCCGCGAGCACGCGCTCGACGTCGGCCCACGAGGCGCCGTGCTCGGCGAGGACATCCGCGACGACTCCGGGGCCGACGGCCAGGGCGAGCAGGATGTGCTCGTCGCCGATGTGGCGGTCGCCCCGGGCCACGGCGGCCCGCAGCGAGCGCTCCAGGACGCCCTTGGCCCCGCGGGTGAACGGCCGCCGTCCGGCGGGCCGCCACCGCCGGGGCCCGCGGCCGGGGGCGAGCGCGCCGGCGCCGTGGGCGTCCTCCACGCGGGCGACGATCTCGGCGACGTCGATGCCGAGGCCGGCCAGCGCCTCGGCATCGGCCCGTGAGACCCCGCCGCGCCGGCGGGTCTCCCCCAGTGCCTCCTCCAGGGCCTCGCGGCGCCGGTCGACACCCAGCGCGGCAAGGGCTGCGGAGGCCCGGGTACCCCGCCGGTCGAGCAGCGACAGCAGCAGGTGGTCCTCGGCGACCGCCGGGTCGCCCGCCCGTTCGGCGTGCCCGACCGCGCCCTCGACGACCCCGCGAGCGCTCTTGGTGAACTTCTCGAACATCCTCAATGCCTCCCGTACTTCTTGTGCACGGCCTGCCTGCTGACGCCGAGTTCGTGGGCGATCTCCTGCCACGACCACCCCTGCGCCCGCGCGCTCCTGACTTGTACGGTCTCCAGCTGCTCCAGCAGCCGCCGCAGCGCGGCGACGGCCCGCAGCCCGACCCTCGGGTCGCGGTCACCCGCCCGCTCGGCGAGATCGGTTGCCTCGGTCATGCCTGTCAATCTACGTTGACAGGCATGAGGGTGTCAACCCGAGTTGACGGCGGAGCGGCGGGCCGGGCGGCCGCGCGTCAGGCGTTCCCCTGCGCGGCGGCGCGGCGCTGCCGCTTGCCCAGTGGCGCCTGCGAGAGGTCCTCGGCCTGGGACCTCAGGTTCTTGTGGCCGTAGCCGCGCTCGTCCAGCCACGCCCTGGCCGCATCCTCGGCGCGTTCGGCCGCCTCGAGGATGTCCTCCTCCGCCTCCCCGGAGTCGAGGAAGCGGAAGGTGAAGGCGGGGCGTGCCGCGATGTCGTAGGTGAGGTGGCCCTCGGGGGTGAACGCGGCGCGCAGGACGTCGTGCTCCGGTGCGCGGGCGAGGAGTTCGGCGCGCTGCTCGGCGGAAAGTCCGTCGAAGACGCCGCGGACGGTGACGCGGAAGGTACGGGTGCTCATCAGCCGACCTTAAGCAGCTCGTTCCGTTCCGCTCCACCGCATTTCGCGGGGGCGCGGGCCGCGGATCATGCCGGCCGAAAGGACCGCCGCGGCGGCGAAGTCGGCGAAGCCCGGTCCTGCGCCTGCCGGGCGACCGGCCGACCGGCCGACCGACCGGCCAGGGCCCGAGGACGGCGCCGAAACGGCCGCTCGCCGAGGTCCGCCCGATGGCCGTCGGCCGGGTCTCGGCCGTGGAGCCGCCGGCCACCGTCCCGTGGACCGCCGCCCGGTCGCTGGACAGCCGCGGGGCGGTGGGCCGGACGGCCCGGCATTGACGACGAGCAGCAAGGCCGGGCCGGGCCGGGCCGAGCCGCAGCTGCGGCCGGACGCCGCGACACGCACCGGGGCGACGGGCAGCGCGACGGCTCGCCGACTCGGCCCCAAGGGCTCAGCTGTCGCGCGTCACCGCGAGGAGTGCCATGTCGTCGTCGGTCGGCCCGCCCGCGTGCCGGTGCACGTCCTCGAGCAGCGCCTCCAGCAACTCCGACGGCCCGCCGCGCCGCACCCCGGCCAAGCGCGCCAGGGGGTCGTAGAAGCGGCCCCTGGCGTCGCGGGCCTCGGTGACGCCGTCCGTGCACAGCAGCAGCGTCGAACCCGCCGGGAACGGCACCGTGTCCACCGCCGCGTCCCCTTCCCCCAGCCCCTCCGCCAGGAGCATTCCGTACTCCGACGGCTCGGCGGAACGCACCTGTCCGCGCCGCAGCAGCAGCGGCGCCGGGTGCCCGAGGTTCACCAGCCGTACGTGCTCGCCGCCGTGCGGGAACTCGGCCAGGACCGCGCTGGCGAACCACTCCAGCCGCTCGCCGTCCTCGCGCCGGCCCAACTCCCGGCACAGCGCCCGCAGCATCTCCCCCGCCACGTCCGCCAGGGTCGCCTGCTCGTCGGCCGCCATCCGGAAGCTCCCGAGGACCAGCGTCGCCGCCTCCACGGCGTCCAGGCCCTTGCCCCGTACGTCCCCCACGATGCAGCGCAGCCCGTAGGGCGTGTCCTGGACGGCGTAGAGGTCCCCGCCGATCTCGGCCTCCGCCTCCGCCGCCTCGTAGCGCGCCGCGATCCTCAGGTCGCCGACCCGCGCGGGCGGTTCGGGGAGCACGGCGCGCTGCACGGCCGCCGTGATCGAGCGCGCGGAACGCAACCGGGACTCCCGCGCCACCAGCAGCCGGTTGATGAACACCGCGACCACCGAGACCAGCGAGACGGTCAGCAGTTCGCTCATACCGCTCAGGCCGCGCAGCCGCCCGAAGTGGGCCAGGACCGCCGTGTCCGCGCCGATCGCCACCAGGCCGACCACCATCGTCGCCCGCATCGACAGCAGCGGCGCCGCGAGCACCGGGGCCACGGAGTAGAAGGCGGCGCTCGTGTACATCGTCGGCGTGAGGAGGTCCACGAAGAGGCCCCCGACCAGCACCACGACGGGAAGCAGGCGGACGTACCAGGCCACCTCGGCCGGGCCGCCGAAGCCCTCGTCCTCGGCCCTCCCCACGCACCCTCCCGCTCTCTCCCGCCGGCGATCCCTTCAGGCTTCCCGGCAATCGCCGCCGCGGCCACCGCAGGCCCTCCCCCGGAGTGAACCGCCCGGTGGGAGCCCGGCCGGCCGGGGCGTGGACCCGTCTGGCCCCATGCGGCTTCAGCCCGGGGCCGAAATTGTCGATCATTGCAGCAGGACGCACGGAACTGGTTCCCGACACCGCCGAGGAGTCGCGCCGATGACGACGTGGACGAAGGACGAACTGGACCGGATCGAGCACGCCGACGAGCTCGCCATCGCGCCCCGGCGCGGCCCCGGAACCCTCGACCCGCCGACCACCATCTGGGTGGTCCGCGACGGTGCCGACCTCTACGTACGGGCCTACCACGGGCGCGGCGGCACATGGTTCCGCGCCGCCCAGGACCGGCACGAGGGGCGGATCAGCGCGGGCGGCGTCGAGCGGGACGTCACCTTCGTCGAGGTCGACGACCCGGCAGTGGGCGAACGGCTCGACGCCGCCTACCGTGGCAAGTACGGCCGCTACAGCGCGGAGTACGTGGAGCCCATGGTGGCCGGCACCGCGCGCGCCGCGACGCTCAAGCTCGTACCGCGCTGAGCGCGCCCGCACGGCGGAACACGGGTCAGACATGACGACCATGGTCATCGTCGGCGCGGGGCGGGGCCTGGGCGCCGCCGTGGCGCGCCAGTTCGGCAGCGACGGTTTCGACGTCGCGCTCGTCGCCCGCGACCAGGAGCGGCTGGACACGCTGGCGGCCGCCCTGGACAAGGACGGGGTGAACGCGCAGGGCTTCGCGGCCGACGTGCGCGACCCGCTCGGCCTCGGCGCCGCGCTGGACGCCGCCGCGGCCGCGCTCGGGCCGATCGAGGTGCTGCAGTACAGTCCTGCGCCGCACGGCGACTTCATGAGGCCCCTCCTGGAGACCACCGCGGCCGACTTCGCGGGGCCCCTGGAGTTCTCCCTGTACGGCGCGGTCACGGCCGTCCACGCGGTGCTGCCCGACATGCGCTTCCTGGGCCGCGGCACGATCCTCTTCGTCAACGGCGGCAGCGCGGTACGGCCGCTGCCCGCCCGCGCGGGGACCTCCGTGGCCTACGCGGCGGAGAGCGCCTACGCCCGGATGCTGCACGACACGCTGGCCGCGGAGGACATCCACGTCGCGCAGCTGATCGTCCCCGGGGTCATCACGCCCGGACACCCCAGCAACGATCCCGCCGCACTCGCGAGCGCCCTGTGGGCCCTGCACCGCGACCGAACCGGGTTCCGGCACTTCGCCGGCGTACTGGAGGACAACACCTGACCAGCCGCACGCCCCTCCCCCAAGCACACCGAACAGGACCACCCCGAACGGCCGCCCCGGCGGCGAGCCGACTTCGGGGGTGACGGTACGTGAGGTAGACAACCAGCGCGGACACGGACGGTGCGGGTCCGCCGATCGCGCCGCCACCCCGAGGAGCCAGCCGTGAGCCAGGAGTTCTCCGGATCCACCGCCCTCGTCACCGGGGCCACCGCCGGCATCGGGCGGGGGGTGGCGCTGCGGCTGGCGGCGCTGGGCGCCGAGGTCGTCGTCCACGGGCGGGACCCGGAACGCGGTGCGGAGGTCGTGGCGGAGGTGGGAGACGCGGGCGGGCGCGCCCGGTTCGTCGCCGCGGACCTGTCCGATCCGGGTGACGTGCTGCGCCTCGCCGAGGCGGCGGGCGCGGTGGACGTACTGGTCAACAACGCGGGCCTCTACCGGTTCGCCGGCGCCGCCGATTCCACGGCCGGGATGTTCGACCTCCACATGGCCGTCAACGCCCGGGCGCCCATGCTGCTGGTCGGGGCCCTGGCGCCGGGCATGGCGGCGCGCGGCCGCGGAGCGGTCGTCAATCTGAGCACCATGGCGGCGAGCATCCCCGCGCGCGGGGCCGCCGTCTACGGGGCCTCGAAGGCCGCGCTGGAGATCATGACCCGCGTGTGGGCCGACGAGTTCGGGGCCCGCGGGGTACGGGTGAACGCCGTGGCCGCCGGGCCGGTCCGCACCCCCGGAACGGTGGAGATGGGCGTGGACACGCTGGCGGCCATCGCGCACAACACCGTCCTGGACCGGGTCGCCGAACTCGACGAGATCGTCGAGGCGATCGTCTTCATGGCCTCGGACCGCGCGGGATACGTCACCGGCGCCGTACTCGACGCATACGGCGGCCGGCAGGCGATCGGCTGACGGCGGCGGCCGTCCGGGCGCACCGGCCCGCGCGCCTCCGGAACCGAAGGGACCCACCTCCATGAAGCTGCCGCCGCATCCCGGCCTCGCCGGGGACACCGTCTACCTGGACCACAACGCCACCACACCCGTCGACCCGAGGGTCGTGAAGGCGATGGGGCCCTCCTTCACCACCGGGTTCGGCAATCCCTCCAGCGGGCACGCCTGGGCCGCGGAGCCCGCCGCGGAACTCGCGCGGGCCCGCCGCCGGGTCGCGGCGCTCATCGGGGCGAGGGCGGAGGGGATCGTGTTCACCGGGTCGGGGTCGGAGGCGAACAACCTGGCGCTGCGCGGCGCGGTGCTCGCCTCGCGAAGGTCCGGTGCCGGCCGTCCGCACGTGGTCACCCAGGTCACCGAGCACCCGTCGGTGCTGGAGACGTGCCGCGCGCTGCGGCGGCTGCACGGGGTGCGGGTGACGTACCTGCCGGTGGACCGGGAGGGCCGGCTCGACCCGGCCGTACTGGCCGCCGCGCTCACCCCGCAGACCGTGCTGGTCTCCGTCATGGCCGCCAACAACGAGACCGGCACGCTGCAGCCCGTCCCCGAGCTCGCCCGGCTCGCCCGCGCCCGGGGCGCGCTGTTCCACTGCGACGCCGCGCAGGCCGCCGGGAAGGTCCCGCTGGACGTGGGCGGCCTGGGTGTGGACCTGCTGACGGTGGTGGGACACAAGATGTACGCGCCGAAGGGGATCGCCGCCCTGTACGTACGCCCGGGCCTGCGCCTGGAACCCCTGGTGTACGGAGGCGGGCAGGAGGGCGGACTGCGGGCCGGCACCGAGAACGTCGCCCTCGCGGTGGCGCTGGGGGCCGCCGCCGAGCTGGCGGCCGCGGAACTCGCCGCCGGCGCCGGCCGGCGCGCCGAGGCGCTCCGCGACCGGCTGCACCGGGGCCTGACCCGGGCGCTGCCCGGCCGGGTCCACCTCAACGGCTCCGTCCGCCACCGCCTGCCCACCACGCTCAGCGTCCGCTTCGAGGGCGTGGCGGGCCACGAGCTGCTCGCCGCGGTGCCCCGGATCGCGGCCTCCACCGGGTCCGCCTGCCACAGCGGCAGCCACGGGGCCTCCCCCGTGCTGCGGGCGATGGGCCTGGACGACGACCGCGCGCTGAGCGCCGTACGGCTGTCGGTCGGGCGCTGGACCACGGCGGACGACGTCGACCTGGCGGCCGGACTGCTCGCCGCCGCCGCCGGCGCCCTCGCGGCGCGCTCCGGCTCCCCCGCCTGAGAGCGCCGCCCGGGGGACCCGTCCCGCCGGACTTGCGGGCGGCCCCCCGCCGGGTAGCGTCGGGAGGAGGTGGGACCACCGCACGAAGGAGCAGGCGGATGGGCGTAAAACGGTGGATCGACGCCTGGCCGGTGTACCGGCAGCTCACCGGGACGGATCCGCTGGGCCGGGGCAAGGCCGCGCAGTCGGCCCGCTCGGCCGCGCTGGCGTCCCGTACGGAGAGCGCCGACCGGGTGGCCGGCTCGGTGTGCCCCTACTGTGCCGTGGGCTGCGCGCAACGCGTCTTCGTCAAGGACGAGAAGGTCGTCCAGATCGAGGGCGACCCGGACAGTCCCATCTCCCGCGGCCGGCTGTGCCCGAAGGGCTCGGCGAGCAAGCAGCTGGTCACCGGCCCGCAGCGGGAGCAGCGGGTGCTCTACCGCCCGCCGTACGGCACCGCCTGGCAGGAGCTGGACCTGGACACGGCCATGGACATGGTGGCCGACCGCGTGCTCGACGCACGGCGCAAGGGCTGGCAGGACACCGACGCGGACGGGAAGGTCCTGCGCCGCACCATGGGCCTGGCCAGTCTCGGCGGGGCGACGCTGGACAACGAGGAGAACTACCTCATCAAGAAGTTGTTCACCGCCCTCGGCGCCCTGCAGATCGAGAACCAGGCGCGTATTTGACACTCCGCCACGGTTCCCGGTCTGGGAGCCTCGTTCGGACGTGGCGGCGCCACGGACTACCAGCAGGACCTGGTGAACTCCGACTGCATCGTCATCATGGGCTCCAACATGGCCGAGGCCCATCCGGTCGGGTTCCAGTGGGTCATGGAGGCCAAGGCACGCGGCGCGAAGGTCATCCACATCGACCCCCGGTTCACACGCACGAGCGCGCACGCCGACCAGCACGTCACGCTGCGGGCCGGCACCGACATCGCGTTCCTCGGCGGCGTGATCAACCACATCCTCACGCACGACCTCGACTTCCGGGAGTACGTGAAGGCGTACACCAACGCGCCCTATCTGCTGAGCGAGCGGTACCAGGACACCGAGGACCTGGACGGGCTGTTCAGCGGCTACGACCCGTACACCGCGGCCTACGACGCGTCGAGCTGGTCGTACGCGAGCGTGCCCGTGGAGGAGCAGCCGGGCCGGCTGCTGAAGGAGGTGTCCGCCCCGTACCAGCACGGCGCGGGCGGCCCGTTCATCGAGGGCGCCGCGGGCGGCATCGAGGCCGACCCCGCGCTGGAGCACCCGCGCTGCGTGTTCCAGGTGCTCAAGCGGCACTTCTCCCGCTACACGCCCGAGATGGTGGAGCGGATCTGCGGGGTGCCGCAGGAGCTGTTCCAGGAGGTGTGCCGGGACTGGACGGAGAACTCCGGCCGGGAGCGCACCACCGCACTGGTGTACAGCGTCGGCTGGACCCAGCACTCGGTGGGGGCCCAGTTCATCCGGGCCGGTTCGATCGTCCAGCTGCTGCTGGGCAACATCGGACGGCCGGGCGGCGGGATCTTCGCACTGCGCGGCCACGCCAGCATCCAGGGCTCCACGGACGTGCCCACCCTGTTCAACCTGCTGCCGGGCTACCTGCCGATGCCCGACACCACCCACGCGGACCTGGCCACCTATCTCGACGGGGTGCGCGGCCGGGGGCAGAAGGGCTTCTGGGGCGCCGCCGACGCGTACATGGTGTCGCTGCTCAAGGAGTACTGGGGCGACGCCGCGACCGCGGAGAACGACTACTGCTTCGACTACCTCCCACGGGTCAACGGCGACCACGGCACCTACCGCACCGTGATGGACATGGCCGACGGCGGCAAGGTCTTCGGCTACTTCCTGCTCGGGCAGAACCCCGCGGTCGGCTCCGCCCACGGGCGGCTGCAGCGCCTGGGCATGGCCAACCTCGACTGGCTTGTCGTCCGCGACCTGGCCATGATCGAGAGCGCCACGTTCTGGAAGGACGCGCCGGAGATCGAGACCGGGGAGATCGTCACCGAGCGGTGCCGCACCGAGGTGTTCTTCTTCCCCGCGGCCTCGCACGTGGAGAAGGCCGGCACCTTCACCCAGACGCAGCGCATGCTCCAGTGGCGCGACAAGGCCGTGGAACCGTCCGGGGACCAGCGCTCGGAGCTGTGGTTCTTCCACCAGCTCGGCCTCCGGCTGAAGGAGCGGCTGGCCGGCTCGACCGACGAGCGCGACCGTCCCCTGCTGGACCTGGCGTGGGACTACGAGACCGAGGGCGACGAGCCGTCCCCGTCGGACGTGCTGCGCCACATCAACGGCATCGACCTGCGCACCGGGCGGACCGTCGACGGCTACCCCGACCTCAAGGCGGACGGTTCGACGGCCTGCGGCTGCTGGATCTACAGCGGCGTCTACGCGGGCGAGACCAACCAGTCCCGGCGCCGCACCTCCCGCTTCGAGACCGGTCCGTACGACGCGGAGTGGGGCTGGACATGGCCGCTCAACCGCCGTGTGCTGTACAACCGCGCCTCCGCCGACCCGCAGGGACGGCCCTGGAGCGAGCGGAAGAAGCTGGTCTGGTGGGACGCGGAGGCGGGCGAGTGGACCGGCCGCGACACCCCCGACTTCGAGAAGCACAAGCCGCCGGGCTACAGGGCCCCGGCAGGGGCGTCGGGGATCGAGGCGCTCGACGGCGACGACGCGTTCATCATGATGCGCGACGGCAAGGGCTGGCTGTTCGCCCCGGCCGGACTGGCGGACGGCCCGCTGCCCACGCACTACGAGCCGCACGAGTCGCCGGTGCGCAACCTGCTCTACGGCCAGCAGGGCAACCCGGTGCGCAAGGTCTACGGACGCCCCGACAACCCGTCCAACCCCGCGCCGCCCGAGGCGCACTCCGAGGTGTTCCCCTACGTCTTCACCGCGGCCCGGCTGACCGAGCACCACACGGCCGGCGCGATGAGCCGTCAGCTGCCCTACCTGGCGGAGCTCCAGCCGGAGTTGTTCGTGGAAGTCTCACCGGAGCTGGCGGCCGAGCGCGGGCTGCGCCACCTGGACTGGGCCCATGTGGTCACCAGCAGGACCGCGGTCGACGCGCGCGTGGTGGTGACCGATCGAATGGCGCCGCTGCGCGTCGACGGACGGGTCGTGCACCAGGTCTGGATGCCGTACCACTGGGGCCAGACCGGCCTCACCAAGGGCGACGTGGTCAACGACCTGATCGGCGTGGTCGCCGACCCCAACGTCTTCATCCAGGAGAGCAAGGTGCTGACCTGCGACGTCCGGCCCGGCCGGCGCCCGAGGGGACCGGCCCTGCTGGAGTACGTCGCGGACTACCGCCGACGGGCCGGCATCACGGCGGAGACCGGCACCCGGATAGCGACGGCGGGCGGTCACATCGAGCGGGCGCACATCGAACCGGACCGGCCGGAGGAGCCGTCATGACGCAGGACAACAGCTTCTACGGGCCGCTCGCGGACCCTGCAGGGAACGCCGGCCACCGCGACCACCCGGAGCGCGTGGGCTTCTTCACCGACACCTCCGTGTGCATCGGCTGCAAGGCGTGCGAGGTGGCCTGCAAGGAGTGGAACGCCATCCCCGAGGACGGCATCGACCTGCTGGGCATGTCGTTCGACAACACCGGCATGCTGGGGGCGAGTTCGTGGCGGCACGTCGCCTTCGTCGAGCAGCAGCGCCCGCTCGGCCGCCAGGACGCGGGCCTGGCCGAGCTGCCCGTCGGCCCGTCCGGCACGGAAGGGACGGCCGAGGTGGTGGCCGACGCCCTGGAGGTCGCCAAGCGGGGCGGCGGCGACCTGGGCACCGCCCCGGTGGACCTGGGCTTCCCCTCCTTCGACCTGCCCGGCGCCGGGACGGGCGCGGAGGCCCGCACCGAGTTCCGCTGGCTGATGTCCTCCGACGTGTGCAAGCACTGCACGCACGCGGGCTGCCTGGACGTGTGCCCCACCGGCGCGCTGTTCCGCACCGAGTTCGGCACGGTCGTCGTCCAGCCCGACATCTGCAACGGCTGCGGCTACTGCGTGTCCGGCTGCCCGTACGGCGTCATCGACCGGCGGCCCGACGACGGCCGGGCCTGGAAGTGCACGATGTGCTACGACCGGCTCCGCGACGACCTGGAACCGGCCTGCGCCAAGGCCTGCCCCACCGACTCCATCCAGTTCGGCCCGCTGGACGAGCTGCGCGAACGCGCCGACCGGCGCCTGGCGCAGCTGCACGAGGCCGGAGTCACCGAGGCCCAGCTGTACGGCCGCGACCCGGACGACGGCGTGGGCGGGGACGGCGCGTTCTTCCTGTTGCTGGACGACCCCGAGGTGTACGGGTTCCCGCCGGACCCGGTCGTGCCGACCCGCGACCTGGTGTCGATGTGGAAGCACGCGGGCGTGGCGGCGTCGGCGCTGCTCGCGGCGTCGGCCGCGGTGTTCCTCGGCGGGGTGCGGCGGTGAGCGGCGACCGGTCCGTGCGGCACGGCCGGGGCGGGCGCGACGACGACGGGAGCCGCGAGCGCTCCATGGTGCCGAAGGCGACGTTCCGTTCCTACTACGGGCGTCCCGTGCTCAAGCCGCCGGTGTGGGAGTGGAAGATCCCGGCGTACCTGTTCACCGGCGGGCTGTCGGCCGGCGCCGCCCTGCTCGCGGCGGGGGCGGACCTGACGCGGCGTCCCGGACTGGCCCGGGCGGGCCGGGTCGGCGGCTTCGGCGCCCTGCTCGTGAGCATGTACCTGCTGATCGCCGACCTCGGCAGGCCGGAACGCTTCCACCACATGCTGCGGGTGGCCAAGCCGAGTTCGCCCATGTCCGTGGGCACCTGGATCCTCGTCGCGTACGGGCCCGGCAGCGCGCTGGCGGCCACGGCCGAGCTGCTGCCCGCGGGCGTGCGCGCCACGCTCCCCGGGAGGCTGCTGCGCGCGGCCGCGCGCCCGGCCGGACTGTCGGCCGCGCTCTTCGCGCCCGGCGTCGCCTCGTACACGGCCGCGCTGCTGTCGCAGACCGCCGTACCCGCGTGGCACGACGCCCGCCGTGAACTGCCCTTCGTCTTCACCGGCTCGGCGGCGGCGAGCGGTGCGGGCCTGGGCATGCTCCTGGCCCCCGTGGCCGAGGCCGGCCCCGCCCGGCGGCTCGGCGTGATCGGCGCGGCGGCCGAAATCGTCGCCTCCCGGCTCATCGACCGCCGCCCGGGCCTCGTGACGGAGGCCTACACGACCGGCCGCCCGCACCGGCTGCGCCGGGCCTCCGAGTACCTCACCCTCGGCGGCGCGCTCACCGCGCTCACCCTCGCCCGGCGCAGCCGCGCCGCGGCGGCCGCCGGCGGGCTCGCCCTGCTGGCGGGCAGCGTCCTGCAGCGGTTCGGCACCTTCGAGGCGGGCGTCGCCACGACGAAGGATCCCGCGTACGTGGTGAAACCGCAGCGCGAGCGCCTCGCCGGCGGGGCGTGAGCCGGGGGCTCGTCGTCCGTGTGCGGGTTCGTTTGTGGCTGCGGTTGGGTTGGGTTTTTTCCCCGCCCGCCCTCCCGTTGCCCCGGTGCGGTCAGTGACCGCCTCGCTCTGTCCGGCTGTGGGTCGTTGGCGCGCCGGCGCACTCCCCCAGCCTTCGGCCGGGGGGACCCCCAGAGCGCTCGCGGATTCGCCGGAACATGCCATCACCGGCATCACCGCTCGTCTCCCCCAGCCTTCGGCCGGGGGGACCCCCATGGGCGCACCCCGCCACACCCCCTCCCGTTGAGTGGGCGACTAACGGCCGGAGGGGGGTGAAGAGGCAATCCGGGGTCACCGGTTCGGTGGGTGAGCCGGGGGTGGGGCCTTCGGGGTGGGCATTCTGTACCGCATATTTATGCGCATGGCGGGCAACCCGGATCAGTACCGCTCTGCCGCACAACAAATGCACGTCAGCGTCCAGAACGCCCACCTCCCCCACCCCCTCCCTATCGCCAGCGGCCAACGCCCGGTGGAGGGTGATGGAGCAGTCCGGGGTTGCCGCACGTGCCTTACTCACCCCCCTCCGGTCGTCAGTCGCCCCAACGACGGGAGGGGGTGTGCAGGGTTGCGCCCATGGGGGTCCCCCCGGCCGAAGGCTGGGGGAGACGAGCGGTGATGCCGGTGACGAAATGACCCGGCGAATCCGCGAGCGCTCTGGGGGTCCCCCCGGCCGAAGGCTGGGGGAGTGCGCGGGCGCGCCACCGACCCCCAACGCACGCAGCGAGGCGGTCACTGAGCGACCGGGGCCACGGGCGGGCGGCGGGGAAAAAGCCCCAACCGCAACCACAAACGACCCGCACGCGGACGACGTGGCCCCGGGAATCGTGCCGGTGTGGCGGAAGCCCCCGGGGCGGCCGCCGCCGTACCCTGGGCGGCAGCCAGGCCAGAGCGAAGGTGCTGCCGATGGACCGCGACCAGACCTCCACCGCTGCCTCCCCGTCCGCCGACGCCCGCCGCCGGGTGCCACGCACGGACGCGCTGCTCGCCGACCCCCGGCTCGCCGCGGCGACGAAGCGGCTGGGGCGGTCCGTGGTCAAGGAGGTGGTGGCCGGGGTGCAGGCGCGGGCGCGGGCCGGCGAGGTGCCCGTCGACGGGCTCGCCGACGCCGCCGTCGCGGCGCTCCCGGCGACCGCCGCCGGGCTGCGTCCGGTGCTCAACGCCACCGGGGTGCTGCTGCACACCAACCTCGGTCGCGCCCCTTTGTCGCGGGCGGCCCGTGACGCCGTGCTCGCCGCGTCCGGGACCACGGACGTGGAGCTGGACCTCGGCACCGGCAAGCGCTCCCGGAGGGGGCGGTCCGCGTTGGAGGCGCTGCTGCGGCAGGTGCCCGCGGCGGAGGCGGCGCACGTGGTCAACAACGGCGCCGCGGCGCTGGTGCTGGCGGCCACCGCGCTGGCCCGGGGCCGCGAGATCGTCGTCAGCCGCGGTGAGCTGGTGGAGATCGGGGACGGCTTCCGGCTGCCCGACCTGCTGGTCTCCACGGGCGCCCGGCTGCGCGAGGTGGGGACGACCAACCGTTCCGCGCCGGAGGACTACGCGGCGGCCGTGGGTCCCGACACCGGGTTCATCCTGAAGGTGCACCCCTCCAACTTCCGCATCACCGGCTTCACGCGGGACGTGCCCGTCGCGGAACTGGCGCGGCTGGGCGTGCCCGTCGTGGCCGACATCGGTTCGGGGCTGCTCGTCCCCGACCAGGTGCTGCCGGACGAACCCGACGCCTCCGGGTGGCTGCGCGCCGGGGCGTCCCTGGTCACCGCCAGCGGCGACAAGCTGCTGGGCGGGCCGCAGTGCGGCCTCGTGCTGGGGCGCGCCGAACTGGTACGGCGGCTGGCCCGCCATCCGCTGGCCCGCGCGCTGCGCGTGGACAAGCTGACCCTCGCGGCCCTGGAGGCGACCGTGCGCGGCCCCGAGACACCGACCCGGACCGCTCTGCACGCCGACCCCGTGCGGCTGCGGGACCGCGCCGAACGCCTCGCGGCCGGGTTGCGCGCCCACGGCTTCGACAGCGCGGCGTGCGAGACGCTGGCGGTCGTCGGCGGCGGCGGCGCGCCGGGCGTCACCCTGCCCAGCGCCGCCGTGTCGTTGCCCGCGAGGTACGCCGCCCTGCTGCGGCGGGCCGAACCCGCGGTGATGGCCCGGGTGGAGGACGGCCGGTGCCTGCTCGACCTGCGGGCCGTGCCGGAGGAGGCCGACGAGGAGCTGGCGACGGCCGTGCGCCGGGCCGGCACCCTGCCGGGGACCGGCGGCTGACGTGCACGTCGTCGCCACGGCGGGCCACGTCGACCACGGCAAGTCCGCGCTGCTGCGGGCCCTGACGAGGATGGAACCCGACCGGTGGGCGGAGGAGCGGCGGCGCGGCATGACGCTGGACCTCGGGTTCGTGTGGACGCGGCTCCCCGGCGCCGGGGACATCGCCTTCGTGGACGTACCCGGGCACGAGCGCCTGGTGGGCAACATGCTGGCCGGCGTCGGCCCGGTCCCCGCGGTGCTGTTCGTGGTCGCCGCGGACCAGGGCTGGCAGCCGCAGTCCGAGGAGCACCTGACCGTCCTGGACGCGCTCGGCGTACGGCACGGCGTCCTCGCCGTCTCACGCTGCGACCTGGCCGACCCCGACGCCGCGCGGAAGGAGGCGAGGGCCCGCATCGCGGAGTCCTCCCTCGGGGAGGTGGAGTGCGTGGCCGTCAGCCCCGTCACCGGTGCCGGCCTCGACGGGCTGCGGGCGGCCCTGGTCCGGCTGGCGGGCGGGCTCCCCTCCCCCGATCCGGCGGCGGACGTAAGGCTGTGGGTCGACCGCGCCTTCACGGTGCGGGGCCGGGGCACCGTCGTCACCGGGACGCTCGCCGCGGGCACCGTCCGGGTCGGCGACCACCTCCGTCTCGCGCGTGACGGGCGTCCGTTGCGCGTGCGCGGGCTGGAGTCCCTGAAGGAGCCTCGGCAGGAAGTCGGCGCGGTGGCCCGGGTGGCGGTCAACGTGACCGGACCCGGCGCCGGGTCCGTGCGGCGCGGGGACGCGCTGCTGACCCCGGACCGCTGGCTGACCACCGATCTCGTCGACGTGCGGCTGCGCGGCGACGCCGCGGGCGACCTGCCCCGCGAGCTGATGCTGCACGCCGGTTCGGCCGCCGTGCCGGTGACGGTCCGTCCGCTCGGCGACGAGAGCGCGCGACTGCGGCTCGCCACGGCGCTGCCGCTGCGGATCGGCGACACCGCCCTGCTGCGCGACCCGGGGCGGCACCGCGTCCCCGCCGGACTCACCGTGCTCGACGTCCGTCCACCCCGGCTGGCCCGTCGTGGCGCGGCGGCGGCACGCGCGACCGAGCTGCGGTCCCTGCCCGAGGTCGCCGACGGGGCGGCGGAACTGCGCCGCCGTGGGCTGGTCCGACGGAGGGAACTGCTCGCGATGGGCGTCCGCCCCCCGGGCGACCCGGTGGCGGGCGACTGGCTGGCCGACCCGGACCACTGGGCCGCCCTGCGCGACCGGCTGCGGGAGGTGGTCGAGGAGCATGCCCTGCGCAACCCCCTGGAACCCGGCATGCCCCTGGAGGCGGCCCGTCAGGCGCTCGGGCTCCCGGACCGTTCCCTGGTGGAGGCGCTCGCCGGGGCCGTACCGGGCCTGCGGCAGGGCGACGGACGGCTGTACGGGAGCCACGCCCGCCCCACACTGCCGCCCGCGGCCCAGGCCGGGGTGGAGGCGGTGCGCGCCGACCTGGCGCGTGCGCCGTTCCGCGCGCCGGAGGCCGAACGGCTGGAGCGGCTCGGGCTGACCCCGAAGCTGCTCGCGGCGGCCGAATCGGCGGGGGCGCTGCTGAGGATCGGCGAGGGGATCGTGCTGCTGCCGGGCGCGGACGCGCGGGCGGCGGCCGTACTGGCGCGGCTGGAGCAGCCGTTCACCGCGAGCGAGGCGCGCCGGGCGCTGGACAGCACCCGGCGGGTCGTCATCCCGCTGCTGGAGCGCCTCGACCGGCAGGGCCGCACCGTGCGCCTGGACGGTGCCCTCCGCCGCTGCGCGGAGCCCCCCGGGCCCGGGGACGTGCGCGATGCGCGCTGAAGCACAGGGGCGGCGGACCGGCCGGCGGAGACGGACGGGAATCGAACCCGCCTGCCCGAGTTGCTCGGACACCTCGGTTTTGAAGACCGGGAGGGCCACCAGGCACCCTGACGTCTCCCTGCCGGGCCGGACCCCCATCGAACCTCCGGCCCCCACCCGAGTCAACGCACCACACGGCGGTGTCGCCCGGGCCCGGGCGACCGCGGTGCCGGTGCCCACCGCGGAAGGACCATGACGGCCATGACGGGAACCGGTGTGCGGCAGGACAGCGTGCGGCTGACGCAGTACGCCCACGGCGGCGGCTGCGCCTGCAAGATCCCCCCGGGGGAGCTGGAGAAGATGGTGGCCGGGCTGACCCCCGGGGGCCCGGCGGGCATCCCCGGGGGCGACCTGCTCGTCGGCCTGGACACCGGTGACGACGCGGCCGTCGTCCGGCTGCCCGGCGGGCGGGCGGTGGTGACCACCGCGGACTTCTTCACCCCGGTGGTCGACGATCCCTACGACTGGGGCCGGATCGCCGCCGCCAACGCGCTCTCCGACGTCTACGCCATGGGCGGCACTCCGCTCGTGGCGGTCAACCTGCTGAGCTGGCCGCGGGACGTGCTGCCGCTGGAGCTGGCCCGGGAGGTGCTGCGCGGCGGGCTGGACGTCGCGGCCCTGGCGGGTTGCGTCGTGGGGGGCGGCCACAGCGTCGACGACCCGGAACCCAAGTACGGGATGGCCGTCACCGGCACCGCCGACCCGGACCGCCTGCTGCGCAACGACGCGGGGCGGGCGGGTGTGCCGCTGTCGCTGACCAAACCCCTGGGGCTGGGCGTGCTCAACAACCGCCACAAGTCGACCGGTGAGGTCTTCCCGCAGGCCGTGGAGACCATGACGACGCTGAACCGGGACGCCGCGGAGCGGGCACTGGCCGCGGGCGCGGTGTGCGCGACCGACGTGACCGGCTTCGGGCTCCTGGGCCACCTGTACAAGCTCGCCCGTGCCTCCGGGGTGAGCGCCGTGGTGCACGCCTCGGCGGTCCCGTACCTCGAAGGGGCCGGGGAGGCGGCGGCGGAGGGCTACGTCAGCGGCGGCACCCGCCGCAACCTCGCCTGGGTCGCCCCGCACACCGACTTCGGCGGCGCGGACGAGGTGACCCGGCTGCTCCTGGCGGACGCCCAGACGTCGGGCGGCCTGCTGGTGGCCGGGGAGGTGCCCGGCGCTCCGGTCATCGGGGAACTGGTAGCGGCGGGTGAGCACCGGCTCTTCGTGCGCTGACCGCCGCGCCGCCGAAGGCCCGACCTGTCGGAACAGTGGTTGTTACACTGTTTCTCCGGACTCGCCCACCAGCCCGGAGCGCATCGTGACCATCACCCATGCCGACGTGCGGGCCGCGGCCGCCCGCATCGCCGGGCACACCCGCCCCGTCACGCTCGCCCCGGTGGACCCGGGGACGTTCGGCGCCGCCGTGCAGGGCTGGCTGGCCCTGGAGTCCATGCAGCACACGGGGTCCTTCAAGGCGCGCGGGGCGTTCAACTTCGTCCGGAGCCACGTCGAGCGGGGCGCTGTGCCCGAGGCGGGCGTGGTGATCGCCTCCGGCGGCAACGGGGGCCTGGCCTGTGCCTGGGCCGCGGCCCGGCACGGCGTGCCCGCCACGGTGTTCGTCCCCGAGACGGCCCCCGCGGTCAAGGTCGCGAAGCTGCGCGAGCTGGGCGCGGACGTCCACCTGGCCGGCAGCGAGTACGCCGATGCCCTGGAGGCCTCGCAGAAGTACGCGGCCGACAGCGGCGCCCTCGAGTCCCACTCCTACGACCATCCGCTCGTCGCGGCCGGGGCGGGGACCCTGATGGAGGAGATCGCGGCGGCACTCCCCGGCCTGGACACCGTGGTCCTCGCGGTCGGGGGCGGCGGGCTCTTCACCGGGGTCGCCGCGTCCGCGCTGGAGCACGGGGTGCGGGTCGTGGCGGTCGAGCCCGAGGGCTCGTGCGCGCTGCACGCGGCCGTCGCGGCCGGCGAGGTGGTGGACGTACCCGTGGACTCGGTCGCGGCGGACTCGCTGGGCGCGCGACGGGCCTCCCGCATGGCCCTGGAGTGGGCGCTCAAGGACGGCGTGCGCTCAGTCCTCGTCCCCGACGAGGCGATCGTCGCGGCCCGCCGCACGCTGTGGGACCACCGCCGCCTCGCCGTCGAGCACGGCGCAGCGACCGCCCTCGCCGCCCTCACCTCCGGCGCCCACCGCCCCGCCCCCGGCGAGCGCGTCGCCGTCGTCATCTGCGGGGCGAACACGGATCCGTCCGACCTGGCACGCGCCTCCTGAGGGCCCGTCCGACGGAACGTCAGGGCCCTGGCGGCCGCCGCCCCCGGAGCGGTTGAATGCCGCGGTGACGAACGACATGCACACGACGGACGCCGGCGCGGCCGGGCAAGCCGGCGACGGCGTACGAGCCGTGGAGTTCACCTGGACGCCGAGCAGGGACGACATCGCCGAGGCGCTCGGCGCGCAGCGGCGCCGCCTCGATCTCTGGCGGGGCCCGCTGTTCTCCGCCGCCGTCACGGTGGCGGTGATCGCCGGACTGCGCGAGTTCGCTCCCGGTGCGGCCGACATCGTCGGGCTCGCCGCAGCCGGCGGCGCGGGAACGCTGACCTGGCTCGTTGCCGGAGTGCTCGACCGGAGGCGCCAACTGCGGAACGTGACCGCACACGTCCGCGCCCAGGGCGAGTGCACCATGCGTGTGGACGACGACGGCGTCCACAGCGCTTCCGCCCTCACCGAGTTCAAGGTGCCCTGGACGTCACTCACCCACTACGTCGAGACGCCGCGGCTCTTCCTGCTGGTCCACGACGACGGCATGGGCAGCATGAGCCTGCTGCCGAAGCGGGGCGGGGACGGCGTACCGGAGGCGGAGGTGGAGACGGAAGGGCTGCGCGCGATCGTGACCGGGCACCTGGGGGCGCGGCCGCTCGGCGTCAGCGGTGGCCGGGCGGGAGGTGCTCGGCGCGGGCGGCGTGGATGAGGTCGCGCAGCGCCTCGTAGTAGACCCCGTGGTCGACCAGGACGGGGAGGACGGCGTTCATCGCTCCGGTCAGCGTGGGGAAGTCCGCGGGGTCGAGCGCCGCCAGGGCCGTGCGTGCGGCGGCGACGGCCTTCTTCTCGTCCCGGTGGTCGCCGAAGGCGACGGCACCGAGGGTGAGCAGGTAGAGCCTGCGGTAGACGCGGATGGCCGTGTCCGCGTCCATGCCGGCGGCGATGCTGTGCGTCATCTGCGGCTCGACGAGCCGGCCCAGCATCTGCGGGCCCAGCCAGGAGCGCCCGGCGCGCAGCGCCACCAGCCCGGGGTGCCGGCTGAGCAGGCGGTACAGACCGGTGAAGCGGGTCTCCGTCGCGGCGGCCCAGTCGCCCGTCGGCGGCACCAGGGGGAGCGACGCCGCGACGTGGTCGGCGCAGGCGCTCAGCAGCCCGTCGAAGTCACCGCAGCGCCGGAAGACGGTGGCGTGCGAGACGTCGAGACGCTGGGCCACGGCGCGGAAGCTGAGCCCGGCGGGACCGTCCTCGTCGATGACGGCGAGTGCCGTCTCCGCGACCGTGTCCAGGGTCGGCTGATCGGCGGCCACCTGCTTCCTCTTCACGCGCCACAGCGTATCGAGCGGTGTGTCACCCGGTGACGACGTCGAACCGGACCTTGCCGCGCGGCTCTCCGTTGACCTGCAGTTCGAGGGCGTGCTCGCCGGGGTGGAAGACCCGGGTGCTGATCGGCTTGAAGGAGCGGGTGCCGGTGTGCTCGCTCCGCTCCCCCGGCTGGAGGGTGCGGGTGGTCAGCTTGTAGACCTTGGGCGCCGTGCTGCCGTTGGCCTTGCGGTAGTGCACGACGTAGTCGACGACGAGGCGCAGCGGCGTGTCGCCCTGGTTCTCCAGAGCGAAGGCGAAGCGCAGTTCCCCGCCCACCGCGACGACGGGCCGGGCCACGGACGGCCCCTCGACGGTCAGGCCCGTGGCGGGCCCGAACCCCAGCAGTGCCAGGGCTCCCTGGTCACCGCGTTTGACGGCGGTGCGGAGCGCGTGCCGGACGACCCGGGGCGTGTGGGCGTCGGGGGCCGCCGTCCACCGCCGCGCCGTCTCGACGGCCAGGTCGGCGCGGGCGTGGCTGATGTCGTTGACGTGGTTGGCGACGGACCTGCGGACGTACTCCGAGGGGTCCTTGTAGAGCTCGCCCAGGATGGGCAGGGTCGCCTCGGGCCGGGCGAGGATCGCCGGTACGCGCACCGCCCAGGGCAGACGGGGCCGGGTCCCTTCGCTGGCCAGGCGGCGCACGTGCTCGTCCGGGTGCGCGGTCCAGCCGGTGACGACGGCGAGCGCCCGGTCGAGGTCGGCGTTGAGCAGACGGCGGATGGCGAACTCGGCGGTCAGCCGCGGTGTCAGGTCCGCCAGCAGGTGGAGCCCGTCCTCGAAGGCCGTTCCCTCCGGGGTGCCGGAGGCGAGGGCGGCCACGGCCTCGGTGACCGGCCAGATCATCCAGCCGGTGAAGCGCGGGTCGGGCAGCGCGGCCCGTACGACGGCCTCCAGGCCCGCCGGGTCGGGCGGGCCGGAGGCGAGCACGGCGTCCCGCACGAGGTCGCTGCGCTCGCGCAGCGCCAGGCCGTCGAGCGCCGGCAGGGTGTCGCGCACCGCCGCGGCCATCGGTGCCGGGCCGGCCGCCGCCAGGCAGTCGGCGAGTCCGGCGACGGCGGCGGGGCCGAGCAGTTCGTCCGCGGTGGGCACGGGGCCTCTTCCTCCGGTTCCTCTGGCAGGTCAGGTACGGTCGCGTTCGGCGTAGCGGGCACGCATGAGCTCGCTCGCGGCGGGACCCGCCGCGTACACGAACGCCTCGCTGTCGTCGAGCCGCCGGCCCGTGGCGGCGTCGACCACGACCGGCTCGACCTCCTCGCCCGTCTCCGCGTCGACCAGGATCATGCTGCGTTCCTGGGGCGCGAGGCGGGAGTTGCCCCAGGCGGCGAGGGCCACCACGACCGGGCGCAGTGAGCGGCCGAGGTCGGTGAGCAGGTACTCGTAGCGGGTCGGGTGGGTCTGGTACGGCCGCCGTTCCAGCAGCCCGTCCGCGACGAGGGTCTTCAGGCGGGTGGTGAGCATGCTCGAGGAGATGCCGAGGTTCTCCTGGAACTGGTCGAAGCGGGTGTACCCGTCGAAGGCGTCGTGCAGGATGAGCAGTGTCCACCACTCGCCGACGTGCCCGACGGTCGTCGACAACGGGCACTCACGGTCTTCCAGCCGGATACGGCTCACCATGTCGACCACCTCCGCGCGGTTGGTGCCGGGGTCACTGAACGTTGTCACTTTTATGTTAGCAGCAACCCTGGCACCGACCGACCACCCGGCCCGCGGTCAGACCTCGATGACCAGGCGTTGGACGAGGCCGTCGCGCAGGGTGAACCGGTAGCGCAGATCGACGGTGCCGCCGGGGAAGTCCCCTTCCAGGTGCTGGACGGCGACGTAGTGGTGGGCGTCGGTACGCTCGGCGCCGGTCAGTTCCGTGGTGTAGGTGTACTCGCTCGCCGCGGTCTCCAGCCATTGCGCGATGGCCGCCGCGCCCTGCCGGGTCGCGCCCTCGTCGGTCACGACCGCGTCGGCGGTGAAGGCCGAGACGGCGGTGGCGGTGTCGCGGACGCGGTGGGCGGCCAGGTAGCGGGTGATCACCGCGGGGAGCTCTGCGGTGGGGATGGGCTGCGGTCCGGTGGTGTTCATCGGGTCCTTCCAGGGGGTCGGTCAGGGGGAAGCCGGTCAGAGGGTGGGGACGGTGCCGCCGTCGATGACGTGCTCGGCGCCGACGATGGCCGACGCACGGTCGGACACGAGGAAGGCCACCAGTTCGGCGACCTCCTCGGGTTCGTTGGGACGGCCGAGGGGGATGCCGCCGAGGGAGTCCATCAGGCGCCCGAGCGCCGCCTCGGACGTGATGCCGGCCTCACCGGCGATGCGGTCGACGAGGGCGTCGGCGGCCGCCGTGCGGACGAAGCCCGGGGAGACGCTGTTGACGCGGACGCCGTGCGGGGCGACCTCGTTCGCCAGGCCCTTGCTGTAGGTGGCCAGGGCGGCCTTGGCGGCGGCGTAGGCGAGGGTGCCGTTCCACAGGGGCATGCGGCGCTGGATCGAGGTGACGTGGACGATGGCGCCCCTGCCGGACCCGATCATGCCGGGGAGGAGGCCGCGGTCGAGGCGGACGGCGGCGAGGAGGTTGGTGTTCAGCTCCTTCGCCCAGTCGTCCTCGCCCAGTGCCGCGAATCCCCCGGCGGGCGCCTCGGAGTGACCGAGGTTGTTGACGAGGATGTCCACCCCGCCCACCCGGTCGGTCACTTCGCGGACGACGGCGGCCGCCCCCTCGGGGGTCGTCAGGTCGGCCGCCACGAAGGCCTTCGGATCCGCGTCCGGCGGCTCGCGGCGCGCCGTCACCAGGACGGTCGCACCGGCCCGGGCCAGCCGGCGGGCGACGGCCGCGCCGACGCCTTTGGTGCCTCCGGTGACCAGGGCACGGCGGCCGGCGAGGGATTCGTTGAGGGCGATGCTCACACTGCACTCCGGGGTCACTGCTAGAAAAGAAGTTATGACTGCGACCTTAGCACCCACTGGCGACGGCGCCACCCCGCCGCACTCGGACCGCCCCACGGCACACAGGGCATTGGTATAATGGTCTGACATTAACGCGGTACCGGGAACCGAGAGGGGCCACAGTGGACAGCGGAACGCTGATCGTGGGCGCGAGTCAGGCCGGTCTCCAATTGGCCGTCTCGTTGCGGCAGTTGGGGGACACTTCACCGATCACCCTGGTGGGCGAGGAGGAGCACGCGCCGTACCAGCGGCCTCCGCTGTCGAAGGAGTTCCTCGCCGGAGAGGTGGGCCCGGAGTCGCTCGCCTTCCGCGCGCCCTCCTTCTACGCCGACGCCGGCATCGACCTCGTGAGCGGCGAGCGCGTCACAGAGGTGTCGCCGGCCGCCGATGGCCGCCCGGGCTCGGGTGCCGCGGTCACCGCGAACGGGCGCACGCTGCGCTTCGGCCGGCTGGCCCTCACCGTGGGGTCGAGCCCGCGCCGGCTGACGGTGCCGGGCTCCGGGCTCGGCGGGATCTGCTACCTGCGCGACCGCGACGACGCGACGGCCCTGCGGTCACGGCTCGGCACGGCGTCGCGGGTCGTCATCGTCGGCGGGGGCTTCATCGGCCTGGAGGCCGCGGCGGTGGCCCGGGCGCTCGGCAGGCACGTCACCGTCGTCGAGGCGGCACCGCGGCTCATCCCGCGCGCCGTGGCCCCCGTCGTCTCGGAGTTCTACCGGCAGGCCCATCTGCGCCGCGGTACGGACGTCCTGCTCTCCCGCGCGGTCTCCGCGTTCGAGGGGGCCGACGGCAAGGTCGGCGCCGTGCTCCTGGCCGACGGCACTCGCGTGCCCGCCGACCTCGTCCTCGTCGGTGTGGGCGTCGTCCCCCGGACCGAACTCGCCGAACAGCTGGGCCTGGAGTGCGACAACGGCATCCTGGTGGACGCCCACGCCCGCACCAGCGACCCGCTGGTCGCCGCCGCCGGGGACTGCACCGTCCAGCCGCACCCGACGACCGGCGAGGGCAGGGTCCGCCTGGAGTCCGTGCAGAACGCGGTCGCGCAGGCGACGGTGGCCGCCGCCACGCTGCTCGGCAGGGCGCGGGAGACCAGGAACGTGCCGTGGTTCTGGTCCCACCAGGGCGACCTCAAACTGCAGATCGCCGGGCTCTCCACCGGTTACGACGCGTACGTGGTGCGCGGCGACCCCGGCAGCGAGCTCTTCTCGGTCCTCTACTACCGGCAGGGCCGGCTCCTGGCGGCCGATGCGGTCAACAGCCCGGCCGACTACATGGCGGTGCGCAAGGCCCTGTCGCAGGACGCGACCATCCCCCGGGCCCGGGCGGAGGACACCGGGACCCCCCTCAAGTCGCTGATCACCGCGCCGCCCGAGGCTCTGAGGTCCGCCTGACGCGCCGTACGGCTGAATGGCCGGGGCCGGGTCGACAGCGCCCCCGGCCGGACGGCACGGTTGCCCCATGGCGACTCTCGGACTGATCGGCAGCGGTAACATCGGCGGCACCCTCGCCCGGCCGGCGGTCGACGCCGGCCTCGACGTGGTGCTGAGCAACTCCAGGGATCCGCAGACGCTCTCCGGCCTGGTCGCCGAACTCGGCCCGCGGGCCCGCGCCGCCACCCCGGCGGAGGCGGCCGGGGCGGGCGACTGGGTCGTGGTCACCGTCCCGCTCAAGGCCGTGCCCCAGGTGCCGCACGCCCCGCTCGTCGGCAAGACCGTGATCGACACCGGCAACTACTACCCCGAGCGCGACGGGCGGATCCCCCAGCTCGACACCGGGGAGCTGACCGAGAGCGAGCTGCTGCAGCACCACCTGACGGACGCTCACGTGGTGAAGGCCTTCAACAACATCTTCTTCCGCCACCTCGCCGCCCTCGCCCGCCCCGCGGGAGCGCCGGACCGCAGCGCGCTGCCCATCGCAGGCGACGACGTGGCCGCGAAGGACGCCGTCACCGCGCTGCTCGACGCCCTGGGCTACGACACCGTGGACGTCGGCCGGCTGAAGGAGGGCCGGCGCTTCCAGCCCGGCACCCCCGCCTACGGCACCCCCTACCTCGAGGACCCGCACGCCCAGCTCTGGGAGGACCCGGGCGGCCCGGCGGGCCTCGCCGAGTTGCGCCGGGCCCTCGACGCCGCGTAGCGCGCCGCGGGCTACCCCGTGGTGCCGAAGGTCACTCGGTAGTCGCACCGGCCCTTGCACGCCATGGTCGCCGCGTCGTCGAAGGCGTACGAGTACGCGTACGGCGCGGCGTCCTTGAAGACCCTGGTGTAGTCGACCGGCCACTTCGACGGCACGCAGTGCTCGCGGCCCGCCCAGGCACCGCGGCAGCAGTAGACGTCGCCGCCGAAGGCCGCGCAGGGCGGCTTGCACCCGGTCACCTGCCCGCCGGACTTCGCCCGCATGGCACTCGGGCAGTCGACCGGCTTGGTGCACGCCCCCTGGTAGCAGCCGTCGGGGCTGACCGGGTCGCGGGTGGTGGTGTGGGAGATGTTGATGTACATGGGCAGGTTGGCGCCGTCCACCATGCTGACGTCGTAGAAGTCCATCCCCGCATAGGCGTCGAAGGTGAACTCCCCCAGCGTGGTGGGCGGGTTGGGCCCGGTGCACACCGAGGTGCAGTCCCCGGTGCGGCACGGCCCCGCTGCCGTCGAGTCACATCCGGTGCGGCCCCAGATGCGGCCGCCCCACCCGTCCGGCACCGTGAGCGAGGTGCTCTCCCCGGGGGAGAGCCTGCGTCCCCGCGGATAGGCGGGCGAGTCGGTGACGACCGCCCAGACTGTCTCCCTCGTGTGGTTGACCAGGGTGATCAGCCGTGTGCCGGGCCGGGGCACGGCGGCGGGCGGGCGCCGGGGGCCGGGGGGGGGGGGGCCCGCGGGGCCCCCCGGGGGCCCGGGTGCGGGGCGCGTGAGGCGTGGGGCGTGCCGGACGTTGCCGGCTCTTTCAGACGAGCTTCGCCCGGAAGATC
>NZ_JBHYMQ010000030.1:0-86620 GCF_042742985.1 Streptomyces sp. NPDC058864
TTAAGGCTCCCAGTAGACGACTGGGTTGATAGGCCGGATGTGGAAGCCCAGTAATGGGTGGAGCTGACCGGTACTAATAAGCCGAGGGCTTGTCCATAGGTTGCTCGCGTCCACTGTGTAGTTCTGAAACAACGAACCCCGGCCTTTTTGGCTGGTGCCGGTTCGTATAGTTTCATAGTGTTTCGGTGGTCATAGCGTTAGGGAAACGCCCGGTTACATTCCGAACCCGGAAGCTAAGCCTTTCAGCGCCGATGGTACTGCAGGGGGGACCCTGTGGGAGAGTAGGACGCCGCCGAACAAATTTTGAGCCCCGGCTCCCGAGTTTAATCACTCGGGAGCCGGGGCTTTTTTGCGTACGATCGCGGTATGAGCAGCTACACGATACGTGCGTCCCGGCCCGATGAATGGCGTGCTCAGCGCGCGCTGCGGCTGGAGGCGCTCAATGACCCCGCCGCCGGCGTGGCTTTCGTCAACACCCATGACACCGAGGCCGCGTTCACCGACGACGTGTGGCAGGAGCGGGCGCGGACGCAGGCGTTCGTGGCGGAGGACGAGGCCGGCGGACGTGTCGCCAATGTGGCCGTACTCGTGGAGACGGGCGAGGAGTTCGACGTGCCGCAGACGCATCTGGTCGGCGTGTACGTGCGGCCGGAGTTCCGGGGTGGCGGACTGGCCGCGGAGTTGCTGGGGGCGGCGATCGCGTGGTCGTGGGAACTGCCGGCGCAGGTGCGGCGGGTGCGGTTGTGGGTGCACGAGGACAACCACCGGGCACAGGCCTTCTACAAGCGCCTCGGTTTCGTCAGGACGGGCAAGGAGATGGCGTTCCCGCTGGACGAGTCGCGGACCGAGTACGAGATGGAGCTGCAACGCCCGTAGGACGACGACGGGCCCTAGGGCAACCGCACCGCGTCCGGGACCTCGTCCAGGAGGGCGGGGGGCTGGCTGCCGAGGACGAGGCGGGCGTCGGCGCGCTGCCAGAGCGGGCCGCGCCAGTGGTCGCGGGCCTGTTCTGGGGAGCGCAGCACGGCCAGGGTGGGCAGGCCCGCGGAGGTGCCGGTGGCCAGGAGGTCGGGGAGCTCCGGGATCGGCGCGAGGGCGGCGATGTCGTCCAGCACGAGGGTCATTGGTGGGTCGAGCCGACCGGAGGATGACCCTGCGGCCATGCGCCGGCCGTGCTCGACCACGCTGGAGACGAGTGCGGTGAGCAACGGCATCGCACCCGGGTGGGTTCGCGGGTCCTCGTTGGGCTCGCCCACCACATAGAGCGTGCCCAGATCCTTGAGGAATGACTCCAGCTCGAGGCCGTCGGCGCGTCCCGGATTGCAGGCGTCCCGGATGTGTACGGAGCTGAGGGACTCCAGGGCGCGGTGGACGAGTGCCTGGGCGGCGTCGCGGCGGTGGGTGTGGGCGTGGAGGACGGACTCGAGCTCACCGCTCCAGCCGGACGCGGCCTTGGGGTGGGTGCGCAGGATGCGGACCGCGTCCTGGCCGGAACTGCCGCCCGCCCAGCGGTGCACCTGGCGGAACGGCTGGCCGTCGACGGCGGCGGCGTGCAGCCAGCAGCGCAGCAGGGTCTCGGCGGCGTCGAACATCGCGGCGTCGACCGCTGCGCGCGGCCGCACCGGGAAGAGCAGAGCGCGGGCGCGCGTGACGGCGGTGGGGACGTCCGTGCAGCCCGTGTGCGGGGCCCAGCGGAGCCGCGCCGGGGTGTCGACGAGGTGGGCCGGGTCGTAGACGTGCACCGGGCCGAGCTTGGCGCGGTTGCCGACCGTCTGGTGGAAGGTGTCCGGGTCGGCGGTCGTGACGAGGACCGGGCCCGCCGCGTTGAGGACGGCCGGCTGGACGAGGCGCTTGCCCTTGTCGCTGCGGAGGGCGGCGAAGGCCGCGTAGGTGCGGGTGAGTTCGCGGTCGGTGGTGACCGAGGGGCCGGTGGGACCGGCCGTGGGAGCCGTGGCGGCCGGTGCGGTGGGGGCGGCGGCCGGGCCCACCGGTACGGGTTCGGGTGCGGGGGTGACCGCCTCGGGGGCCTCCACGGGCCGCTGCGGGGCCTGCCGCGGCCCCACCGGGGTTCCGGGCTCCAGGGCCGCCTCCGCGGCCTTCAGGGCGGCCGTACGGCGTGCCGCGCGGCGCAGCCGGGTGCGGGCGATGGCACCCATCACGAAGACCGTGAGGACGAAGAGCACCATCAACTGCCCGATGAACACGCCCCAGAACAGCCCGGAGCCGGGCAGCCCCTCCGGCGGGGCGGGCCGCCAGGCCCCGGCGATGTCGTGGGGGTCAGCGATGAGGTGGCGCATGGCCACGGGGGTGCGCGTGAAGTGGACCTCGGCCGGCCACGCCCCGTGGGAGACGAGGCCCGCCATCCCGGTGCCCGTCCACACCAGGACGGTCATCCCGAGCAGGAAGCCGATGACGCCGAGGATCAGCCCGTCGGGGATGCCGCCCTCGCTCCCCTGGCCGTGGTGCTGCGCTCTCGCCATGGTCAGCTCCCCGTTCAGGCCACCGCGTCGTCTGCCAGCTGCTTGTCGAGGGAGACCCGGGGCTCGTCGAACCCGTCCGTCCCGTCGTCGTCGGCCGAGGCCTCGGTCATGGCGCGGTCGGTGTAGACGAGCGGCCGTTCGCTCTCGGTGATGAGGTGCTTGACGACCTGCACGTTGCCGTTGACGTCCCAGACGGCGATGCCGGGGGTGAGGGTGGGGATGATCTCCACCGCCCACCGGGGCAGGCCCAGCACCCGGCCGGTGGCGCGCGCCTCGTCCGCCTTCTGGGCGTAGATGGTGCGCGTGGAGGCCATCTTGAGGATCGCCGCGGCCTCCTTGGCGGCCGCGCCGTCCACCACGTCGGAGAGGTGGTGGACCACGGCGACGAAGGACAGGCCGAGACGGCGGCCGAACTTCAGCAGGCGCTGGAAGAGCTGCGCGACGAACGGGCTGTTGATGATGTGCCAGGCCTCCTCGACCAGGAAGATGCGTTTCTTCCGGTCGGGGCGGATCCAGGTGTGCTCCAGCCAGACGCCGACGATCGCCATGAGGATGGGCATGGCGATGGAGTTGCGGTCGATGTGGGACAGGTCGAAGACGATGAGCGGGGCGTCGAGGTCGATGCCGGCGGTCGTGGGCCCGTCGAACATGCCGCGCAGGTCGCCGTCGACGAGCCGGTCCAGGACGAGGGCCACGTCCAGGCCCCAGGCGCGGACGTCCTCCAGCTCGACGTTCATCGACTCGGCGGAGTCGGCCATGGGGTGCCGCAGCCGCTCCACGATGTCGGTGAGGATGGGCTGGCGGTCGGTGACCGTGTCGTGGACGTACGCGTGGGCGACCTTCAGCGCGAAGCCGGAGCGCTCGTCCAGGCCGTGGCCCATCGCGACCTCGATGATCGTGCGGAGCAGCGCGAGCTGTCCCGTGGTGGCGATCGCCGGGTCGAGCGGGTTGAGCTTGATGCCCCCGTCGAGGGCCGCCATCGGGTCCAGGCGGATGGGAGTTATTCCGAGGGCCTTGGCGATGAGGTTCCACTCGCCGACGCCGTCCTCGCCCTGCGCGTCCAGGACGACGACCTGGCGGTCGCGGAAGCGCAGCTGGCGCAGGACGTACGTCTTCTCCAGGGCCGACTTGCCGTTGCCGGACTCGCCCAGGACCAGCCAGTGGGGGGCCGGGAGCTGCTGCCCGTACAGCTGGAACGGGTCGTAGATGTAGCCCTTGCCGGAGTAGACCTCGCGGCCGATGATCACGCCGGAGTCGCCAAGGCCGGGCGCGGCGGTCGGCATGTAGACGGCCTGGGCCTGGCCAGTGGAGGTGCGGACGGGGAGTCGGGTGGTCTCCACCTTGCCGAAGAGGAAGCTGGTGAAGGCGTCGGTGATCGCTGCGAGGGGGTCCAGCATGGCCATGGTGGGAGCGCCTCCTCGGCGTCAGCGGTCGTCGCGCCCGGGGCGCAGGCTCCGGCGTGGCATCGTTGTCCCTGTCGTCCTTCCCATTAGCGCCGTCCTTGGAGACGGAGCGTCAAGTGCGCACAGGCGCATGGTGCTACCTCCCGGCCCCTCAGCGGCGGATGCCGGTCGCGAACGGGAGCGTGTTGACGAACGCCCGGTGGTGTTCCCGGTCGCACCACTCCAGCTTGAGGTACGACTTGCCGGCCGAGGCGCGGATCGTGCGCTTGTCGCGCGCCAGCGCCTCCGGGGAGCGGGAGGAGACCGTGATGTAGCCGACCAGGTTCACGCCCGCCGCGCCGGAGGCGAGGTCCTCGCCGCGCTGGTCGATGCGGGTGTGGTGGGCGATGTCGCGGGGGTCGACGACGCGGTTCATCTTGGCGGCGCGGCTGGCGTCGGCGTCGTCGTTGGTCTTCTCGGTGAGCATGCGCTCGATGGCGACGTCGGTCGGCTCGAGGTCCATGCAGACCGCGACGGTGCGGATCACGTCCGGCGTGTGGACCAGCAGCGGCGCGAGGAAGTTGACGCCGACGGGGGTCAGCGGCCACTCCTTGACCCAGGCCGTCGAGTGGCACCAGGGGGCGCGGGTGGCCGACTCGCGGGTCTTGGCCTGGAGGAAGGTCGGCTCGGTGGCGTCCAGTTCGGCGGGCCAGGCGTTGCGACGGGTCATCGCCTGGATGTGGTCGATCGGGTGGTCCGGGTCGTACATGGAGTGGATGAGCGACGCGAGCCGCGCCTGGCCGAGCGGCTGCCGGACTCGGATGTCGGCCTCGGTGAGGCGGGCGCAGATGTCGGTGAGCTCGCGGGCCATCACGGCCGCGATGCCCGCGTCCTTGTCGAGGGACTTGCGGCCGCCGCCGGCGGCGCGGGCGATGGCGTTGCCCTCGGCGGCGAGCTCGCGGCTGTAGTGCATGCACGCGACGAGATAGGCGCGGTGCTGCTCGGACGAGGTCGACACCATCGACTGCAGCTGGTCGTAGGAGTCCTTGAGCCACTGCTCGGCCTTGTCGTCGCCGCGCTGGGCGACGTCCTTGGCGTGCGCGTCGGGGTCGGCGGGGAGGGTGCGGGCGAGCATCTGCAGCCGGGTGACGAAGCCGTCCCCGTTGGCGACGTGCTTCAGCAGGGTGCCGAAGCGCTCGACCAGGGCCTCCTGGTCCTCGCTGTCGCGCAGGCCGACGCCGGGGCCCTCGATCTCGATGGCGGCGGTCACCGTGCGCCGGTCGACGTGCAGCAGTACGGCGATCTCGTCCGGCCCGAAGGGCGCCGACAGCCAGGTGATGCGGCCGATGCCGGGCGGCGGGCCGATCTCCACCTCGCGGCCGTCGAACCGGGTGCCGGCCTCGGCGGCGGCGGAGCGGTACGTCGCGGTCGCGGCGGAGCGCAGCGTACGGCGGTAGCTGCGGTTGATCTCGAACCAGCGGTAGAAGGTGCGGCGCCGGTACGGCATGTAGACGGCGGCGAAGGCGAGCAGCGGCCAGCCCGTCAGGCCGAGGATGCGCAGCGGCAGCACGGGGATCAGCAGGCCGCACATCATGCCGAGGAACGCGCCGGCGATGATCAGGGCGATCTCGCCGGTCTCGCGGTTCTTGCCGACGATGGCGTTGGGACGTGCCTTGCCGATCAGGTACGTACGGCGCTGCTGCGGTGGGGCGTAGGGCTGGGACGTCACCGGCTTTCGCCTCCTGCTGTCTTGCTGGGTCCGCCGCCGTTGCCGCGGTCAGGGTTCGTGCGCGGCGCGGGGGCCGGTGCCGGCGCGGTGCCGTTGCGGCTGCTGTGCGCGGCGATGCCGCTGGGCACGGCGTTCGCGGGCTGCACGCCGCCGCCCGTGGCCTGCTCCTGGGGACCGCCGCGGGTGCTGTGCGTCTTGATGCCCTGCTTCACCAGCGCGGCCGGGGAGGAGATGACGGCGGCGGCCTGGGACTCGGCGCTCGCCTTGCGGTTGCTGCGCAGGCTGGCCACGTCGTCGCCGAAACCGGGGACGAAGCGGTAGATCATCGCGCTGGCGAAGATGGCCAGCAGGATGATGGCCAGACCCGACACGACGGCGCCGAACGCGGTGGGCCCGTCGGAGCCGCTGAGCGCGCCCGCGAGGCCCAGCACGACCACGATCACCGGCTTGACGAGGATCACCGCGATCATGATCCCGGCCCAACGGCGCACGTGGTGCCACATGTTCTTGTCGACCAGGCCCGAGTAGACGGCGGTGCCGAGCAGCGCGCCGACGTACAGCAGGGCGGCGCGGATGACGAGTTCGAGCCACAGGACGCCGGCGGCGAGCACGGAGACCAGGGAGACCACGATCAGCATGATCGGGCCGCCGCCGATGTCCGAGTCCTTGGTCAACGCGTCCTGGAACGAGCCGAAGAAGGTGTCGGTGCTCGCGGACGTGCCGGACGCGATGACCTCCGTGATGCCGTCGGTCGCCGACACGACGGTGTAGAGGATCAGCGGCGTGAAGGCGGAGGCGATCACGGTGAGCCAGAGGAAGCCGACCGCCTCGGTCAGGGCCTCCGTGAGCGGCACCCCGCGCACGGCGCGCTTGGCGACGGCCAGCAGCCACAGGAGGAGCGTCAGGAAGGTGGAGGCGGCGAAGACGACGGCGTACTGGGTGAGGAACGCCTTGTTGGTGAAGTCCACGGCGGCGGTCTTGTTGACCGCCTTGGAGAGGCCGTCGATGACCCAGGCGGCGGCGTCGGCGCAGCCGCGCGCGAGCGAGTCCAGGGGGTCGAGCGGGTCCGCGACGGACGGGGTGTTCTTGGAACCGGTGCCGCCCTCGCAGTAGTCGCGGGCCTGCCCCACGATCAGGTCGCACGCGCTGTTGCTGCCGCTCGGGCTGGGCGTAGGGCTTGGGGCGGCCGCCACATGTGAGGCGGCGAGGACGAGGGTTGTCTGGGCGGCCGCGACGAGGGCGGTCAGGGACAGCGCGCGGCGCCGGTGGCTACCTGGCATACGTGAACCCTCCGTAACCCTGGACCGCGTTGGCGATCTCGTCGGCGCTGGCCGCACGGTTGTCGCCGTTGACGGGCGCGGGGCCCTCCTTCTGGCTGGACCTTTCGATTCTCCAGTCCCCGTCAACCCAGACGAGTTGCTCGGTGATGGTGAACCAGGTCTGGCTCACGGGCTTCGTCGAGCCCTCGCCGGCCAGGCCGACGAGGCCGGTGCTCCACACCTCGACGGTCGCGGCGTTCCTGGAGAAGTCCGTCACGCGGGTGCCGACGGGGACCGTGCGGGAGACGAACGTGTAGCCGTCCGGCACACCTCCGTCCTCGTCAAGTCCCACGTTGGCGAGGAATCCGGGTGAGTAGGCGCGGTCGAGGTCGTCCTGCAGGCGGTCGGTGACCTCGGGGGCGTGGATCGCCGCGACGATCGTGTGACGCCGGGCCGCGTCGAACATGCCGTCGGAGCCCAGCGCCACGGCGTAGTTCGCGGCGGCGGACTGCGCGCCCTGGTCGGTGCGGGCGTACCCCGCGGGGATGCCCGCGTTCTTGCCGTCCACCGGCTTCGTGCCGGTGGGGGACGTGGGCTGGGAACGCGCGCCGTCGGAGGTGCCGCCGCTCTGGCCGCCGCTGCCGGCCGAGTCGGAGGGGGAGCCTCCGCCGCGGTTGGCGAAGGCGATGGCGGCGATGAGGAGCACGACGACGCCGACGACCGTGACGAGGCTGCGGCTCGAGCGCTGCGGACGGCGGGAGGGGCCGCCCGTGCCGGGCGGGGGCTCGGGGAGACGGGTACGGGTCGGGGGGCCGTCCTGGCCGAGGCTCATCGGGGGCTCGCCCCCTCGGGGGTCATCGGGTGACTGGGCATCAGCAGACAGCCTCGGGTGGGGTGCGGGGCCGGGACGGGCCCCTCGGGGACAGTGCGCGGGGGATGGTGCGGAGTCCGACGCGTGGTCGCTAGACCGCCATCCCGTAGACGATGGTGAAGAGCGTGCCGAGGGAGCCGATGATGAACACGCCGGTCAGGCCGGCGATGATCAGTCCCTTGCCCTGCTCCGCACTGAAGGTGTCGCGGAGCGCCGTCGCTCCGATGCGCTGTTTCGCCGCGCCCCAGATCGCGATGGCCAGGCAGAGCAGGATCGCCACTGCCATGACCACCTCGATCATGACGCGTGCTTCGTTCCCCAGGGAACCGAAAGGCCCCCAGTCCGGGGCGATACCACCGATGATGGTGTTGATGTCGCCCTTCTCGGCTGCCAGGAACATGAGAACTCACCACCACGCTAGATCAGTTGGCGTCCTCGCCGGGGCGCAAGGAGCCAAGGTCTATCTTGGCGGAGGATGCCGCCGTCGTATGTCGACTCGGCGACTTTCTCAGCCGATTCCCCAATGTGATCCGGGCCGCAACCGTCAGACTGGACACACTGGCGTGCGATCCGGTGTTCGATGAGACTTTGTTGACTACTCTGTGTATCACGGTGGTGAGCGGAGGGCAACGATTGGCGGCGCTGCGGGTGGGGATGCTCCCCAGGGCCTGGCGCACCGTCACCTTCCGTGCCGGGCAGGGTGAAGTGACGAAGGGGTGGGGCGGGTGACGGCGGCTTCGCGGACCGCGCGCAAGGCCTGGCTGGTGTCGGGGGTCGTGGGTGGCCTCTTCATGTCGTTCGTCATGCTGCTCGTCGTCGGCACGTACCTGGTGGCGGCGAAGCTGACCGGCGGGGGCGGGGCGGTGACGCTCGCCAAGGGGGCGGTGCCGGCGGCGTACCAGGACCTGGTGCAGAAGTGGGGGAACCTCTGCGACGCCATCGACCCGGCGTTGCTGGCGGCCCAGCTCTACCAGGAGAGCGGCTGGAACCCGAGGGCGCAGAGCGCGGCGCAGGCGCAGGGGATCGCGCAGTTCATCCCCGGCACATGGGCGACGCACGGCGTGGACGGGGACGGGGACGGGGACCGCGACGTGTGGGACCCGGCGGACGCCATCCCCTCGGCCGCCTCGTACGACTGCCAGTTGGCCGGTTACGTCAAGGACGTGCCGGGGAACCCGACGGAGAACATGCTCGCCGCGTACAACGCGGGCGCGTACCGGGTCATCCAGGCCGGCGGGGTGCCGCGGATCCGGGAGACGCAGAACTACGTCCGGATCATCACGACCCTGCAGAAGAGCTTCGCGGCCCCGGTGGGACCGGTCGGGCCGTCGCGGACGGCGGCGGGCGCGATCTACTACGCCCAGCAGAAGCTGGGGACGAAGTACCTGTGGGGCGGGAACGGCACGCCGGAGCAGGGCGGCCGGTTCGACTGCTCGGGCCTGACGAAGGCCGCGTACCACTCGGTGGGGATCGAGCTGCCGCGTGTGGCCAACGACCAGTGGAACGCCGGACCGCACCCGAAGCGCGAGGAGCTGCTCCCGGGCGATCTGGTCTTCTTCGCGTACGACCTGACCGACCCGCGGTCCATCCACCACGTGGGGATCTACGTCGGCGGCGGGTACATGATCAACGCTCCCTACACGGGCGCGGTGATCCGCTTCGACAGGATCGACACCCCGGACTACATCGGGGCGACGCGTGTGACGGCGGCGGGCGCGGCGGCGGTGTGACCGGCCGCGCGCCCGCCGCGGTGTCGCCGTGGGTGAACACCGGGGTCCGGCATGCGGGATCGTGTCTCCCTTCGATAACGCCTTGGTGATCATCCGGTGGAGACCGGAACGCCGCGTACCGTGCCGTCCGTTGGACAGGGGAGAATCGACTCCCACACGGACGTGCACGGGGGTGCGGCGGAAGACAGTTAGGGGACACCGGTGGCAGAGCTCTCGCTGGACGGCTCGAACCCCGACGTCAGCCTGCTCCGCGACATCAACGGGCTCGCCAAGGACGCCCCGCGCTGGTTCGACCGCGTGATGGAGGCCGTCGGCGAGTACGGCCTCATCGTGCTCATGGTGCTGATCGCCGGCTGGTGCTGGTGGCGCGTGGCGCGCCGCAGCGGTGCCGAGGCGCCGGCGGCCGTGGCGGGCGTGGTCTGGTCCGGACTGGCGGCGGCGATCGCGCTGGTGCTCAACGTCCCGCTGCGCAACTTCGTGGACCGGCCGCGGCCCTTCGTGGAGCACAAGGGCATCGAGGTCCTGGTGAAGGGGAAGACCGACTTCTCCTTCGTCAGCGACCACGCCACCTTGACGATGGCCGTCGCGATGGGCCTGTTCATGGTCAGCCGCAAGTGGGGACTGGCCGCCGTCGCCGTCGCGCTGGCCGAGGGCTTCTGCCGCGTCTACATGGGCGTGCACTACCCGACCGACGTGCTGGGCGGCTTCGCCCTCGGCACGGCCGTCGCGCTGCTGTTCGCCCCGGCGGCGCTGGCCCTGCTGACCCCGCTGACCAAGGCCGTGGCCGACTCCCGCCTGGGCGTGCTCGTGCGGGCGGCGCCGGGCCGTGCGGAGGCGCGCCGGGGCGAGCCCTATCCGGAGCCGTCGGCGCTCGACAGGGACCTGGCCGCCTGACGGCTGCCACCGGCGCCCCTGCGCGTCCCTGTCCGGACGCGCGGGGCGGCGCGGAGGCCCGTCAGAGCGCCTGCTGGAAGGCGAACAGCCGCGAGGGGTCGTAGCGGGCCTTCAGGCGGGTCAGCTTGTCGGCGGCCGAGCCGTAGTAGGCGGTGCGCCAGTCGGAGAGCGTGGCGTCGGTGTAGTTCTGGTACGCGGCGCCGGAGGCGTGACGGCGCATGGCCGTGTGGAGCCCGGCGAGCCAGTTCGTGGTGCCGGGGGACTCTATGTACTGGGCCAGGAAGCGCGAGCGCCGGTGCACGAAGGCGGTGGCCGTGGGCGAGACGCGGTTGACGGCGCCGCCGAGCGCGGTGAGCGAGACGCTGCCGGAGCCGGAGCGCAGCCCCTCCACCTGGGACAGCAGGGTCTGGATGCCGGCGGCGGAGAGCGAGCGGTCGTAGAAGTCGGAGCGTGCCGCGTAGGTCTCCCGGCCGAGCCGGCCGGAGGGGCTGCGGCCGGGGGTGGTGCCGGGCAGGTGGCACTGGGCGGTGCTCAGGTTCGAGCAGCCCGCGTAGGCGAGGGCCGCGTCGAGGTAGGAACGCGGGTGCAGGGACACGCTGGTCGCGGAGGCACCGGCGCTGTCGGCGAGCCGGTCGACGGCGTTCGCGAGCTCGTCGCGGGAGGTGATGCCCACGGTGGCGATGCTGATCTGCGGGGCCCCGGTGCCCGACTTGTCCAGGTGCAGGGCGGACCAGATCTCGTCGGGCTGGGTGGGTCCCCACTCCTGCCAGGCGCGCAGGACGGCGGCGGCCTTGCTCCAGGGCCAGGTCAGATAGCCGGTCACGACCTGCGGCGAGGCCTGCGTGTCGAACGTCAGGCGGGTCACCACGCCGAACTGGCCGCCGCCCGCGCCGCGCAGCGCCCAGAACAGCTCCGGGTTCTCGTTGGCGCTGCAGCGCAGCACCCGGCCGCCCGCCGTGACGATCTCGGCGCCGGTGAGGCTGTCGCAGGTCAGCCCGTACGCGCGGCTGAGCACTCCGTGGCCGCCGCCGAGGGTGAGGCCGGATATGCCGACCGTCGGGCACGAGCCGGCCGGCAGGGTGCGCCCGCTCGCCCCGAGCCGGGTGTAGACGTCGATGAGCTTCGCGCCGCCCCCGATGGTCGCCGTACCGCCGGAGAGGGCCACCGAGGCCATGGAGGAGACGTCGAGGACGAGCCGGCCCTTGCCGCCGGAGTAGCCGGCGTAGGAGTGCCCGCCGTTGCGGACCGAGACGGGGACGCCGGTACGGCGCGCGAAGTCCAGGCACTCGCGGATGTCCTCGGTGCCGGAGACGTACGCCACGGCGGCCGGGCGCTGTCCGTCGAAGCGGGTGTTGTACAGCAGGCGGGCGGTGGCGTAGTCCGCGTCGTCGGGCATGACGAGGCGGCCGTCCAGGGTGCGGCCGAGGGCCTTCCAGTCCGGGCGCGCGGTCGGGGAGGCGCTGGGTGAGGCGGCCCCGCCGGCCGTCGTGGCGGTGCCGGGGGTGCCGGGCGCGGGGCTGCCCGCGTGCGCGGGGCGGCCGCTCTCCGGGGTGCAGGCCGCGGTCAGCCAGCCCGCCGCGGCGATGCCCGCGCCGCTGCGGATCAAAGTTCGTCGGTTCAAGGTGGTGCCTTCCGCTCCGCTTCCCCCGTGTGGTCGTCCGTGAGGACGGTGGGGAACAGGTGACCGGTTGCGGATGGGGAATGTGACGTCCGCCGGACCTGCCGCGGACCTGACGCGGACCGCGTCAGCCCTGCTCGTGCTCGGTGGCGTCGCGGCGGGCGCGGTCGCGGGCGCGGCGGGCCGGACCCCGCCAGCCGCAGACGCAGGTCGCGTGGGAGAAGGCGCCCTTCTCCGTGGTGGTCGCCCGGTGGGCGGACGGGGGCGGGTCGCTGGGAGGCACGGAACAAAGCTACCGGCCGTGACGCGGTGCCCTGACCCTCGTTATGCCCCACGACGTCCGAGGCGCGGCACGGTGCAGGGGGTTGGCGGAGATGGGGCAGCTCGGTCGGGCGACTGCGGCAGCCGTGGGTCTCGGGTTGTACGCGCTGGCGGTGGCGGGGTGCTCGGCCAGCGGTGAGGCCGCCGAGGTGGACAGCCTCCCGGTCGACGCCTCGGAGACGCTGCGGCACGCGGTGGACTCGCTGGTCGCCGCGGGCAGCTCCAAGGTCCGCACGTCGATGGAGATGGCCAGCGGCGGCACGAAGATCGCCATCAGGGGCACCGGATCCTTCGACTACGCCGAGCGGCGCGGCCGCCTCCAGGTCGTCCTGCCGCCGGACGCGGCCGGGGACGCGGAGCACGAGCCGGTCACGGAACTCCTCACGCCCGGCGCGCTCTACATGAAGAACCGCGGCGAGGGCGTGCCCGCCGACAAATGGGTGCGGGTCGACACGACCCGCCTGGCGGACGGCAACCTCGTCACGGGCGGTGCGACCGATCCCCTGGTGGCCGCGGAGCTGCTGCGGGCGGCGCGGGAGGTACGGCGGACCGGGACGGAGACGCTGGACGGGGTGCGGGTGCGCCACTACCAGGGGGTCACGGACATCGCGGACGCCGCACGCGTCGCCTCCCCGCTGGTACGGGCGGAGCTCGCGGCCGCGGCGGAGGGCTTCACCGTGACCCGGGTGCCGTTCGACGCGTGGCTCGACGAGGACGGGCGGCTGCGCAAGGTGCGGCAGCGCTTCACCTTCAGCAACGGCGGGGGCGCGGGCGTACGGAGCGCGCCGGCGCAGGTCACCGTGGTCTCGACGACCGGCATGTATGGTTTCGGGGCGCCGGTGCGGGTCACGCTGCCCCGCGCGACCGACATCTACACGGGGAAGATCGTTTCTGCGACCGGCCCCTGAGGGCTTGCCGAAATGGCCCGTCCGTGTCATGCACGGACCGTGCACCAGTCCCTACGCTGGGCGGGGAGGAGGTGGTGCACGTGGCGGTGTGGCTCCTGGACCAGGACGACCAGGTCCACGTGGCCCTCGCGGAGATCGAGCTGTGCTGCGAGCTGATGATCGCGGCGTCGGCGACGACCGAGGAACGGCTGAGTTACGAGCGCATCGACGAGGTGCTGAACGTGGGCCCCCGCGTGCCCGCGCAGGCGACCCGGCGGTCGGCAGGGGCCGGCCGCTAGCTCCGGAGCAGCCGGGCTATGGCCGCGGTCGCCTCGGCCACCTTGTCGTCGGCCTCGGGTCCGCCCTTCGCCGCGGCGTCCGCGACGCAGTGCCGCAGGTGCTCCTCCAGCAGCTGGAGGGCGAAGGACTGCAGAGCCTTCGTACCGGCCGACACCTGGGTGAGGATGTCGATGCAGTACACGTCCTGCTCGACCATCCGCTGCAGACCGCGGATCTGCCCCTCGATGCGGCGCAGCCGCTTGAGGTGCTGGTCCTTCTGCTTGGCGTAGCCGTGCTGGTGCGCCTCGTGCCCGTGCTCCGGGGTGTCCCCGGCGGTGTCGGCGTGCCCGGCGTCGTCCGCCGGCGAGTGCACCTGCTCCTCGGCACCGCCGGTCTCGGTGACCGTCATGATGTCCCTCCTGCCCCCTATACCCCGGCCGGGTATATCGTACCGAATTCGCCCCAATGTGCGAGGGTGCGCGGAGAACCCCTGCTGGGGCGCACCCTCGCCGATGAGCGACACTGTAGGACGCCGGTTAGCTGTGGCCGGATGATGCGCCTAGCATCAATGCGACCGAAACCGATGTATTCCGAGGACTTCACGTGCGCTTTCGTCTGACCCCCAGGGAGACGAGCTTCTACGACATGTTCGCCGCATCCGCGGACAACATCGTCACAGGGTCGAAGCTCCTCATGGAACTGCTCGGGGCCGATTCGGCCACCCGCTCGGAGATCGCCGAAAGGATGCGCGCCGCGGAGCACGCGGGCGACGACGCGACGCACGCCATCTTCCACCAGCTGAACTCCTCCTTCATCACGCCCTTCGACCGTGAGGACATCTACTCCCTGGCGTCGTCCCTCGACGACATCATGGACTTCATGGAGGAGGCCGTCGACCTGGTCGTGCTGTACCAGGTCGAGGAACTGCCCCGCGGGGTCGAGCAGCAGATCGAGGTGCTGGCCCGGGCGGCCGAGCTGACCGCCGAGGCGATGCCGCACCTGCGCACCATGGACAACCTCACCGAGTACTGGATCGAGGTCAACCGGCTGGAGAACCAGGCGGACCAGATCCACCGCAAGCTGCTGGCCCACCTCTTCAACGGCAAGTACGACGCCATCGAGGTGCTCAAGCTGAAGCAGATCGTGGACGTCCTGGAGGAGGCGGCGGACGCCTTCGAGCACGTGGCCAACACCGTGGAGACCATCGCGGTCAAGGAGTCCTGACCCAGGTGGAGACCTTCTCTCTGGTCGTGACCATCGGCGTCGCGCTCTTCTTCACGTACACCAACGGCTTCCACGACTCCGCGAACGCCATCGCCACCTCCGTGTCCACCCGGGCGCTGACCCCGCGGGCCGCGCTGGCGATGGCCGCGGTGATGAACCTCGCCGGTGCCTTCCTCGGGACCGGCATCGCGCACACCGTCAGCGAGGGCCTGATCGAGACGCCGCACGGGCAGACCGGCATGGCGATCCTCTTCGCGGGGCTGGTCGGGGCGATCGTCTGGAACCTGATCACCTGGTACTACGGTCTGCCCTCCTCCAGCAGCCACGCGCTGTTCGGCGGTCTGGTGGGGGCGGCGATGGCCGGCGGCACCGGGGTCATCTGGTCGGGGGTCGTGGACAAGATCATCCTGCCGATGTTCCTGTCGCCGATCGTCGGCCTGGTCGTCGGCTACCTGGTGATGCTGGCCATCCTGTGGATCTTCCGCAAGGCCAACCCCCACAAGGCCAAGCGCGGCTTCCGCATCGCGCAGACCGTCTCGGCGGCGGGCATGGCGCTCGGCCACGGCCTGCAGGACGCGCAGAAGACGATGGGTGTCGTGGTGCTCGCGCTGACCATCGCCGACGTCCAGGAGGAGGGCGACGGCATCCCGCTGTGGGTGAAGTTCGCCTGTGCGGCGATGCTCTCCCTCGGCACGTACGCGGGCGGCTGGCGCATCATGCGCACCCTCGGCCGCAAGATCATCGAGCTGGACCCGCCGCAGGGCTTCGCCGCGGAGACCACGGCGGCGTCGATCCTCTACACGACCGCCTACATCTTCAAGGCGCCGATCTCCACGACCCACATCATCACCTCGGCGATCATGGGCGTGGGTGCGACGAAGCGGGTCAACGCGGTCCGCTGGGGCGTCGCCAAGAACATCGTGACCGGCTGGTTCATCACGATGCCGGCGGCGGCGCTGGTGGCCGCGCTGGTCTACGCCGTGGTGCACGTGGCCTTCGGCTGAGCCGGGTACGGCCCGCGGGCGGGAGCGACACGAGGAGGCGGCGGCCGGACACCGGCCGTCGCCTCCCGCCTTTTCCCGGCGGCGTCCGCCACCCGTACCGGGCCTCCGCCGCCTTCCGGCCGCCCCCGGCCCGTACGGGCGACCCGTACCGCGGCCGCGACGCAAATGGGCCCGCCCCCCGTACGGGGGGCGGGCCTTCGCCTTGCGGTGGCACCGCCATGCAGCACCGCAGGACGGCTGTGGCCGGCTGCCGGGGACGATCAGCCGAAGCGGCCGGAGATGTAGTCCTCGGTCGCCTGCACGGACGGGTTGGAGAAGATCCGCTCCGTGTCGTCGATCTCGATGAGCTTGCCGGGCTGGCCGACCGCCGAGAGGTTGAAGAAGGCGGTGCGGTCGGAGACGCGCGCGGCCTGCTGCATGTTGTGGGTCACGATGACGATGGTGAAGCGCTCCTTGAGCTCACCGATCAGGTCCTCGATGGCGAGGGTGGAGATCGGGTCGAGCGCGGAGCAGGGCTCGTCCATCAGCAGGACCTGGGGCTCGACCGCGATGGCGCGGGCGATGCACAGACGCTGCTGCTGACCGCCGGACAGGCCCGAGCCGGGCTTGTTGAGGCGGTCCTTGACCTCGTTCCAGAGGTTGGCGCCGCGCAGCGACTTCTCGACGATCGTGTCGAGGTCGCTCTTCTTCTTGACGCCGTTCAGCTTCAGGCCGGCCGCGACGTTGTCGTAGACCGACATGGTCGGGAACGGGTTGGGGCGCTGGAAGACCATGCCGACCGTGCGGCGCACGGACACCGGGTCCACGCCGGGGCCGTAGAGGTTCTCGTCGTCCAGGAGCACCTTGCCCTCGACGCGCCCGCCCGGGGTCACCTCGTGCATCCGGTTGAGGGTGCGCAGGAAGGTGGACTTGCCGCAGCCGGACGGGCCGATGAAGGCCGTCACCGTGCGCGGCTCGATGTTCATCGAGATGTCGTCGATCGCCTTGAAGCCGCCGTAGTAGGCGGAGAGTCCGCTGACGTCGATTCGCTTGGCCATGGTGGTGTTGCTCGCAATCCTTGGGTCGCTGATGTTGGCCGCGTCAGCGACCGGTCTTCGGGGCCTTCCAGCGCGCGATGCCGCGCGCCAGGAGGTTGAGGATCATGACGAAGGCGATCAGCACGAGTGCCGCCGCCCACGCCCGGTCGTAGCTCGCGTCGTTGCCGTTCTGGTACTGCTGGTAGATGTAGAACGGCAGCGAGGCCTGAGGGCCGTTGAACGGGTCGTTGTTGATCAGGTTGTTGCCGAAGACCAACAGCGCGATGGGGGCGCTCTCGCCGGCGATGCGCGCGACCGCGAGCATGACGCCCGTGGTGATGCCGCCGATCGCGGTCGGGATGACCACCTTCACGATGGTGCGCCACTTGGGCACACCGAGCGCCAGCGAGGCCTCGCGCAGCTCGTTCGGGACGAGCTTGAGCATCTCCTCGGTGGAGCGGACGACGACCGGCATCATCAGGATGGCCAGCGCCATGGCGCCGGCGAAGCCCGAGGGGCCGAAGCCCAGCAGCAGGTTCCAGGTCGACAGGATGAACAGACCGGCGACGATCGACGGGATGCCCGTCATGACGTCGACGAAGAAGGTCACCGCCTGGGCGAGGCCGCCCTTGCCGTACTCGACCAGGTAGACGGCGGTCAGCATGCCGATCGGGGCCGCGATGGCGGTGGCGATGCCGACCTGCTCCAGGGTGCCGATGATGGCGTGGTAGACGCCGCCGCCCTCGCCGATGGTCAGCACGCCGTTCATGGAGTGCGAGAGGAAGGCGCCGTCGAGGATCTTGACGCCCTTGCTGACCGTGGTCTGGATCAGCGAGTACAGCGGGAGGGCGGCGAGGACGAAGGAGGCCCAGACCACGCTGGTGGCGACCCGGTCCTTGGCCTGGCGGCGGCCCTCGACCGCGGTGGCGATCGCGTAGGTGCCGAGGACGAACAGCAGGACGGCGATCAGACCCCACTGCAGCTTGCTGTCCAGGCCGGCGCCGAGGCCGATGCCGACGGCGAGCACGATCGCGCCGGCCGCGATGCCCGCGGGGGCCCACTTCGGGAGCCGGCGCTGGGCCAGGGGGCGCTGCGGCACCGCCGGGGCGGAGCGCTTGTCTGCGACTGCGTGGCTCATGCGTTGGCCCCCGAGTATTCCTTGCGCTTGGCGATGATCGCGCGGGCGGCGCCGTTGACGAGCAGCGTGATCACGAAGAGCACCAGACCGGAGGCGATCAGCGCGTCACGGCCGAACTCGTTGGCCTCGCCGAACTTCGCGACGATGTTCTGGGAGAAGGTGCCGCCGACCGGGTCCAGGACGTGCACCGACAGGATCGGCGAGGCGGACAGCACCGTGGCGACGGCCATCGTCTCGCCGAGCGCGCGGCCGAGGCCGAGCATCGAGGCGCTGATGATGCCGGACCGGGCGAAGGGGAGCACCGACATGCGGACGGTCTCCCAGCGGGTCGCGCCGAGGGCCAGCGCGGCCTCCTCGTGCATCCGCGGCACCTGCCGGAAGACCTCGCGGCTGACGTTGGTGATGATCGGGAGGATCATGATCGCCAGCAGGATGCCGACGGTGAAGATCGAGCGGGCGGCGCCCTGCGGGTCTTCCTTCTCGAAGACGACGGTCCAGCCGAGGTACTCGTCCAGCCACATGTTGAGGCCGGTCAGGTGCGGGACCAGGAAGAGCGCGCCCCACAGGCCGTAGATGATGCTGGGCACGGCGGCGAGCAGGTCGACGATGTACGACAGCGGGGAGGCGACGCGGCGCGGCGCGTAGTGCGAGATGAACAGCGCGATGCCGACGGCGATCGGGACCGCGATGACCATCGCGATGATCGAGCTGACGATCGTGCCGTAGGCCAGCACCGCGATGCCGAAGACCGGCGGGTTGGCGTTGGCGTTCCACTCGAAGGTGGTCAGGAAGTTGCCGTGGTCCTTGGAGATCGCGTTGATCGCGCGGATCGTCAGGAAGACCGCGATCGACGCCATGATCAGCAGCAGCAGGATGCCGGAACCACGGGAGAGGCCCGAGAAGATCTTGTCACCGGGGCGCGTGACATTGGCCCCGGATTGCCGCGCGGTCGTTGGCGGGGTGGGGTTCTGTGCGGTTATAGCCATCGGTTTCTACTCCGGTCTGGGTGGGGGATCGCTCCCCCGGCGGCGGTGCACCGGAAGTGCGACCGGCCCCGCGACGGTGCGTCGCGGGGCCGGTCGACTGGGTCAGGACAGGGCGTCCACGGTGGAGCGGACCTTCGTGGCGATCTCGGCCGGGAGCGGCGCGTAGCCGGCCTCGGACAGGATGGCCTGGCCCTCCTCGGAGGCGGTGTAGCCCAGGAAGGACTTCACCAGCGGCAGGGTCTCGGCCTTGTTGCCCTTGTCGCAGGCGATCTCGTAGGTCACCAGGACGATCGGGTAGGCGTTGTCGGCCTTGGTGGTGTAGGCGGCGGACATGTCCAGGGACAGGTCGGCACCGGTGCCCACGACCTTCGCCTGCGCGATGCCGGCGGAGGCGTTGTCGGCGGTGGCCTCGACCGGGGCGGAGGCGCCGGTGTCGATCTTCACCGTGTTGATGCTGTTGGCGGTCGCGTAGGAGAGCTCGAAGTAACCGATCGAGCCGTCGACCTGCTTGACCTGGGCCGCGACACCGGCGGACTTGGCGGCGGACTGGCCGCCCTTGCCGGCCCACGCCTTGGCGTGCTCGTACGGCCACGCGTCCTTGGCGGCACCGTTGAAGTACTTGGTGAGGTTGTCCGTGGTGCCGGACTCGTCCTGACGGTGGAACGTCTGGATCTTGCTGCTGGGGAGCTTGGCGTCCGGGTTCAGCGCCTTGATCGCCTTGTCGTCCCAGGTGGTGATCTTCGAGTCGAAGATCTTGGCCAGGGTCGGGGCGTCCAGGACCAGGCTGTCCACGCCGGAGAGGTGGAAGCCGATGGCGATCGGGCCGCCGACCATCGGGATGCTGATGCCGGTGCCGGTGTTGCAGATCTTCTTGGACGCCTCGACCTCTTCGGGCTTCAGCGGCGAGTCGGAGCCGGCGAAGCCGTCCGTGCCGTTGTTGAAGTCGATGATGCCCTCGCCCGAGGACGACGCCTTGTAGTTGATCTGGGCGCCGGTGCAGGCCTGCTGGTAGTTCTTGACCCAGGCGTCCATGGCGTTCTGCTGCGCCGAGGAGCCGGAAGCGAGGAGCTGGCCGCCCTTGTCCGCGCACTTGATGCTGCTGGACGAGGTGGAGGGCGCCTTGCTGCTGTCGCCGCCCGCGTTCGTGTTGTCGTCCGAACCGCACGCAGTGAGCATGAGAGCACCGGAGACCGCGACCGCGCCGACGGCCAGGGCACGGAGCCCGCTCTTACGCTGAAGCTTCACCTTTGGTGATTCCTTCCTGAAGCCCGCCGGTGGACGGCGAAGCAGAGGTATGGATTTCTGCATCCACCCGGCGGCTGCTCGCTCACCGGTAAGGCCGAAATTAGGCAGATCAGGTGAAGTGGTCGACGGCCGAGGGTGAACGCAAGGTGAACCTCGCATATCAGTGCGGTGCTGTAGCCCACACCGAGTGGCGTACGTCTCAGCGTGCCACCCTCACACGGCCGTTCCCCGGAGGAACGCGTCGAGCACGACACGGTCCCGCTCGTGGGTGAGACGGTTGCGCGAGGCGGTCGGCGGCAGCCAGATCATGCGGTCGACCTCGCGGTTGGGGGCGAAGCAGCCCTCGCGTGCTTCGGCGGCCCAGTAGCGCACGATCTTCGTGCGCCCCTCCACCAGGTACGTGGAGGAGGGCAGCACCCGGCCGGGCACGCAGTCCAGGCCGGTCTCCTCCTTGACCTCGCGGAGCGCGCCGTCCAGCGCCGTCTCCCCGCGCTTCAACTTGCCCTTGGGGAGCGACCAGTCGTCGTACTTGGGGCGGTGGATCAGCGCGATCTCCAGGCCGCCGTCGAGCGGGGAACGGCGCCACAGCACCGCCCCGGCGGCGAGGATCGGGGTGTCCGCGGTGCCGGTGGAGGCGATGGCGGTGCTCCTTTCCGGGCCGCGGGTCACGGATCGGGCCGCTACCGCGGACGGGCCGGACGTGCCGGAGGGATCAGCGCGTCCACAGGTGGGCGAAGGCGTACCGGGCCGCCTCCACCTCCAGGCGCTGGTCTGCGTGGAGCACGCCCAGCGCGTAGGCGGTGGCGGGGGCGATCCGCGGGGTACGGGCGGCGGCGGTGACGGCGGCAGCCGCCTCCGCGGCCTCCCGGTGCTGCTCCAGCACCCGCGCCGCGGCGGCCAGCCGGGCGGCTGACTCCCCGTCGTCGTACGCGAGGAGCTCCTGGGCGTAGCGGCGCAGCCGCAGCAGGACGCGGACCCGGTTCCACGCGGCGTCCAGCCGCTCGGCGGGCAGTTCGCCGGCGAGCGCGGCATGGAGCGTCTCGCCGTTGTACGGGTGCCGTGCGCGCGTCAGCGGGAGCGCGGACACGGCGTCGGTGAGCCGGGTGTGGGCCTGTTCCGTCAGCAGCGGCAGCACGGTGGCCGCGGGCTTGCGCGCGGCCGGCGAGAGCGGGACCTCGGAGGCGAGCACGGCCACCGCGTCCACCACCGCGTGGAAGCGCGAGGAGCCCATGGCCTGCAGGGCGGCGGAGTGCGCCCGGGTCCGGGCGAGGGTGAGCTGACGCTCCAGCAGGGCACCGGCCCGGGCGGCGCCCACGGCGAGCGGGCCGCTCCCGGCGCCACCGCGTTCGCCGGCCTGCGGCGGGGCGGGGGAACGACGGGCCCCCGCGGCGTGCGCCGCCGCGGTCACCGGTTCCGGGAGCTCGGCGGGGGCCTCCGCCGCGGCGGGGTCGGGCGTGGTGGGCACCGCCAGCCACAGGCCGAGGTCGTCGTCGGCCGGGGCGGGAGCCGCGGGGATGCCACCGGTGTCCTCGGCGGAGGCCAGCCGCTGGAGTGCGCCGATCAGCCGGCCGAGCCGGGCCGCATAGCGGTGCTCGCGGCCGAGGGTGTCGGTGAGCCAGCCGAGCTCGCCCCGCAGGGGGTCGGCCCAGCCGGGGTCGGTGAGCGACCCGAAGGTGTGCAGGGTGCCGGCGATGCGGCGGGCCGAGCGGCGCATCTGGCGGCCGCTCTCGGCGGTGTCGTCCTGGGGCCGGCCGGGTTCGCCCTCGCGTGGTGCCAGCGCGCGCAGAAAGGCCGTCGCCTCTTCCCGCAGGTACTGTCCGAGGACCGCACCGGCCTCACGGTCGGGGAGCCCGCCGGCCGTCAGGCCGGCGGGCGCTGCCGTGTCAGGGTGTCGCTGGGCCACGCCGGCGCCTCCGCGCATCGATGAGCATCTCCTGGATGTGGGGCAGCGGACGCCCTTCGGCGTCGGTGCTGTGCCGGGTCCAGTCCCCGTCCGGACCGAGCCACCAGGACGAGGTGGAGTCCGAGGTTCCGGTCTCCAGAAAGCGGTTCAGGGAGGCCCGGTGCGCGGGGTCGGAGACCCGGACCAGTGCCTCGATCCGCCGGTCGAGGTTGCGGTGCATCATGTCGGCGCTGCCGAGCCACACCTCGGGGTCGCCTCCGTTGCCGAAGACGAAGACCCGGGAGTGCTCCAGGAAGCGGCCGAGCACGCTGCGCACCCGGATGTTCTCCGACAGGCCCGGCACGCCCGGGCGCAGCGCGCAGATGCCGCGCACCCAGACGTCGACGGGCACGCCGGCCATGGAGGCCCGGTACAACGCGTCGATGATCGCCTCGTCGACCATCGAGTTGGCCTTCATCCGGATGTACGCGGGCCTGCCCTCGCGGTGGTGGGCGATCTCCGCGAGGATCCGCGAGACCAGCCCGTCGCGCAGGCTGCGCGGGGCCACCAGCAGCCGGTTGTACGTCTCGCGGCGCGAGTAGCCGGAGAGCCGGTTGAACAGGTGGGACAGGTCCGCGCCCACCTGCGGGTCGGCGGTCAGCAGCCCGAGGTCCTCGTAGAGCCGGGCGGTCTTCGGGTGGTAGTTGCCGGTGCCGACGTGGCTGTAGCGGCGCAGGGTGTCGCCCTCCTGGCGGACCACCAGCGACAGTTTGCAGTGCGTCTTCAGCCCGACCAGGCCGTAGACGACGTGGCAGCCCGCCTCCTCCAGCTTGCGGGCCCACTTGATGTTGGCCTGCTCGTCGAAGCGCGCCTTGATCTCGACCAGCACCAGCACCTGCTTGCCGGCCTCGGCGGCGTCGATCAGGGCGTCCACGATCGGCGAGTCGCCGGAGGTGCGGTACAGGGTCTGCTTGATGGCCAGGACGTCCGGGTCCTGCGCGGCCTGCTCCAGGAACCGCTGCACGGAGGTGGAGAAGGAGTTGTACGGGTGGTGCAGCAGCACGTCGCGCTCGCGCAGCGCCGCGAAGACGTCGGTGGCGTGCGCCGACTCGACCTCCGCCAGGTCCGGGTGGGTGCCGCCGACGAACTTCGGGTACTTCAGCTCCGGACGGTCCTGCCCGGCGATCGCGAACAGCCCGGTCAGGTCCAGCGGCCCGGGCAGCGGGTAGACTTCGGCGTCCTCTATGTTCAGCTCCTGGACCAGGGTGTCCAGGGCCTGCGGGGAGATCGACTCCTCGACCTCGAGGCGGACCGGGGGACCGAAGCGGCGCCGCAGCAGCTCCTTCTCCAGGGCCTGGAGAAGGTTCTCCGCGTCGTCCTCCTCGACCTCCAGGTCCTCGTTCCGGGTCACCCGGAACATGTGGCTGTCCAGCACCTCCATGCCGGGGAAGAGCTCCTCCAGGTGCGCGGCGATGACGTCCTCCAGCGGGACGAAGCGCTGCGGGCCGGCCTCGAGGAAGCGGGACAGGATCGGCGGGACCTTCACGCGGGCGAAGTGGTCGTGCCCGGAGACCGGGTTGCGCACGGTGACGGCCAGGTTCAGGGACAGGCCGGAGATGTACGGGAACGGGTGCGCCGGGTCGACGGCCAGCGGGGTCAGGACCGGGAAGATCTTGTTCCGGAAGAGCGTGAAGAGCCGGGCCTGCTCCTTCTCGGTGAGGTCGCTCCACCGGATGATGTGGATGTCCTCCTCGCTGAGCGCCGGGGCCACGTCGTTCTGGAAGCAGGCGGCGTGCCGGGCCATGAGCTCGCGGGCCCGGCTGAGGATGTTCTCCAGCACCTTGGTGGGCGGCAGGCCGGAGGCCGAGCGCTGGGCGACGCCGGTGGTGATGCGGCGCTTCAGGCCCGCGACGCGGACCATGAAGAACTCGTCCAGGTTGCTGGCGAAGATCGCGAGGAAGTTGGCCCGTTCGAGGAGCGGGGTGGCCGGGTCCTCGGCGAGCTCCAGCACGCGCTCGTTGAAGGCCAGCCAGCTCTGCTCGCGGTCCAGGAAACGGTTGAGCGGGAGCTCGTCGGCCGTCTCCCCGTCCTCCGGGGCGTCGGCCGGGCGGGCCTCGCCCGTCTGCTCCGCGGGACGCGGCACCGTCGAGAGGCCGTCGAGGCGCTTCAGTTCGGGATGCAGGGGCGGGACGACGTGCGGGCGCCCGTAGGCCGGTGACTGCTCCGCCGGGGTCTGCGACTCGGACTCGGCAGTGGCGCCGGAGCCCGACCGCTCGGTCCGGGCGTTCGTCGGGAAATTCATCGAGGCCATGGGTGCGAGCCCTCCTCCGGATCCGGCACGTCGTTCACGTGGACGGCGGCGCACGGAACCCGGCCACCGACCATGCCTCCATTGTCCCCGGCGCGCCGGGATACCGGCAGGTCGACAGGGGGGAGGTGGGTGGCGGCGGGCTTCTGCATTCACAGATGCTCGCAAGCGAGTTTGAATCGCCGGTAACGGGCAGGTGGCGGTCAGGAAATCGCCGTACGTACCGGCCGTGACCGGACGGTCACCCGGGCGGCCCCGTCGGGTGCCGGACCGCCCGTCCGCGGGAGGCTCAGGTCTCCGTCCGGTACATCAGGTCGACCTCGTGCGTGGTGAAGCCGAGGCGCTCGTAGACGGCGAGGGCGGGGGCGTTGTCCGCGTCGACGTAGAGCATCGCGGTGGGCAGGCCGCGGTCGTGCGCCAGGTACCGCAGTCCGATCAGGGTGAGGGCCCGGCCGAGGCCGCCGCCCTGCTGTTCGGGGTGGATGCCGAGTACGTAGACCTCGCCCAGGCCCTCGCGCGCGTGCACCTTCGTCCAGTGGAAGCCGGCCAGCCGGTCGCCGCGGAAGGCGAGGAAGAACCCGGCCGGGTCGAACCAGGGCTCGGCCTTGCGGTCGTCCAGGTCGCGCTGGGTGAGGCTGCCCTGCTCAGGGTGGTGCGCGAAGGCGGCGGCGTTGACCGCCAGCCAGGCGGCGTCGTCCTGACCGGGGACGAAGGTGCGCACGGTGACGCCGGAGGGAAGCACCGGCTCGCCCAGCGGGGGCGCGCCGGCGCCCTCCTCCAGCGGGCGGCGCAGCTGCCGCAGCTCACGGAAGAGGGCGAGGCCGAGCAGCCCGGCCAGGTGGCGGGCGGCGGGGTGGCCGCCGTGCGCCCACACCCGCAGCCGCTTGCCGGAGGCGGCGAGCAGGGCGTGGCCGAGGGCCCGCCCGTGGCCCTGTGCCCGGTGCGCGGGGTGGATGACCATTTCGGCGGCGGGGGCCTCGACCGGGTCGGTGTCCTCCAGTTGGGCGTACCCGACGAGCACGCCGTCGCTCTCGACCAGCAGGTGGGTCACGCCCGCACGGGCACCGCCGCGCAGGTTAAGCCGGCCCTGCTCGGAGACCGCGGCCTGGCCGTCGACCTCGGCGGCCGCCCCGATCAGGGCGAGGACCGCGTCGGCCCGGCCGGGGCCCAGCTCGTCGAGGGTCTCGATCCTGCGGGGGCCCACGGCGGTCTGCTGTGCTGCTGCGTCGGTCATGGGACCGAGCTTACGACCGCTGGAGTGCCGGAGGTGTCCATCGGCACCAGTGCCGCCGCACCGCAGGCCACGACCGCCGCGGCGGCGAGGGCGGGCCAGTAGCCGGTGGCCGAGATGAGGGCGGCGCTCAGCGGCGGCACGACGGCGGCGGTCAGGTTCTGGCCGGTGTTGTGGACGCCGAGGGCACGGCCGGACCAGGAGGTGCCGGCACGTTCGGCCGTGGCGGTGAAGGACAGGCCGTTGGTGCTGGCGGTGATCCCGACGGACAGCACGAGGGCGGCCTCCGTCAGCGGTGAGGGGAAGGCCGCGGTCAGGGCCGCCGCCGCGACCACCACAGCGGTGGCGACGGCCAGTTGCCGCATCGGCCGCAGCCGGCTGCCGACCCGGTCCGACCAGCGCCCGGCGGCGATCCGGGAGCAGGCTCCCAGCACCTGCGCGAGGGCGATCAGCCGGCCGGCGCCGACCGCCGACCAGCCCCGGGTGTCCACCAGCAGCACCAGGGCGAAGGCCCCCGCCGTGAACTGCGGTACGACCAGCAGTGCGCCCGCGCCGTGGATCCGCCACAAGGCGGCCGAGCCCCGGTAGGGGTTGGCGGCCGGGGCCGCCCCGGGAGCGGCCGGCGGGCGTGCCGGGTCGGCGGCGAACAGTGCGACCAGGCAGGCCACGGCCCCGCACACCGCGGCCAGGAAACCGAAGGCGCCGCGCACGCCGTACGCGGCCGCGAGCGGGGGCATGGTCAGCGCGGCCACGCCCATGCCGAGCGGGGTGGCGGTCTGCCGGATGCCCATGGCCAGCCCGCGCTCCCCGGCGGAGAACCAGCCCATGACGAGGCGTCCGCTCGCGGAGTACACCGAGGCCCCCGCGGCTCCGGCCAGGGCGAGCAGCAGGCCCAGTGCCGTCGTGCCGCCGCCGGCGCCCATCGGGCCGGCGGCGACGGCGAGCAGCGCGGCCGCGCCGCCGAGCCCGGTGGCGATGACGACGCGTTCGCCGTACCGGTCCGCGGCGGCGCCCCAGGCGACGAGGGCGGCGACCAGCCCGGTGGTGGGGCAGGCGATGAGGAGGCCGATCTGCGGCAGGGTCAGGTGTGCCGTGTCCCGCAACGCGGCGGCCAGATAGGGGACTCCATAGACGAAGGCGCAGGCGGCGGTCTGCGCCCCGGTGCCCAGGGCGAGCATCAGCCAGCGGCGTCGCATGGCGCGCACCTCCTCGGTGGGTGGTGGCTCCAACTATGCCGCTTGTTTGAATGGCGAGACAGATCATTCCGTTCTGTGAGACGAAATGGGCGTGGAGCCGTCATGTACCGATCAGTCGAAACCTGCCCGTAACCGCAAAGCCACTGACAACTACGCGCGTTGACAATAGGCTGCGGCCGTCCTCCGCCTCTCATCCTTCGTCCACGTCCAAGGGGACCCATGTCAGTGACCCACCCGCGTAGCCGTGGCGCACGCCGCGTCGCCGCCGCGACCGCCGGTCTGGCCGCGGTCGGTGCGCTCGTCATAGCGAGCCCGACCGCCCAGGCCCACGACACCCACCACGGGGGTCACGGCCACGGCAGCCGTACCGTCGACCTCCAGCTGCTCGCCGTCAACGACTTCCACGGCAACCTGGAGCCCCCGGCCGGTTCCTCCGGCCGCGTCACCGAGCTCCAGGCGGACGGCACCACCAAGACGATCGACGCCGGCGGCGTCGAGTACCTGGCCTCCAGCCTGCGCACCGCCCGCCAGGGGCAGGCGCGTTCGCTCACCGTCGCCGCCGGCGACATCGTGGGCGCCAGCCCGCTGCTGTCCGGCCTGTTCCACGACGAGCCCACCGTCGAGGCCATGAACAAGCTGGGCCTGGACGTCACCGGCGTCGGCAACCACGAGTTCGACGAGGGCAAGGACGAGCTGCTCCGGCTGCAGAACGGCGGCTGCCACCCGGTCGAGGGCTGCTACGAGAAGGGCCGCAAGTTCAAGGGCGCGGACTACCCGATCCTCTCGGCGAACGTCGTCAACGAGAAGACCGGCCGCCCGCTGCTCAAGCCCTACACCATCGAGAACGTGAAGGGCGTCCGCGTCGGCTTCATCGGCGTCACACTCGAGGGCACTCCGAACATCGTCACCGCCGAGGGCGTCAAGGGCCTGAAGTTCCTCGACGAGGTCGAGACGATCAACAAGTACACCAAGGAGCTCAAGCGCCAGGGCGTCAACGCCGTCGTCGCGCTCGTGCACGAGGGCGGCTTCCCCGCCTCCTCCGCGTACAACTACGACTGCGACGCGGGCGGCTCGGGCACCGGCCTGTCCGGCCCGATCGTCGACATCGCCAAGAACACCTCGGCGGACGTCGACGCGCTGGTCACCGGCCACACCCACAACGCGTACGTGTGCACCATCCCCGACCCCAAGGGCAACGACCGCCTGGTCACCAGCGCGGCGTCCTTCGGCCGGCTCTTCACCGAGCTGGACATGAAGTACGACCTGCGCACGCACGACATCGTGCGCGCCTCGGTCCGGGGCTCCAACCACGTCGTGGACCGCACCCAGAACAAGGCCGCGGACATGACCTCGCTGATCGGCCGCTGGCAGACGCTCGCCGCCCCGGTCGCGGGCCGCACCGTCGGCTGGATCTCGCAGGACATCACCCGGGCCGGCAACGAGTCCGCCCTCGGCGACCTCATCGCCGACGCGCAGCTCGCCTACGCCAAGACCCTCGACCCCTCGGCTTCGATCGCGCTGATGAACCCGGGCGGCATCCGCACCGACCTGGTGCACAAGGCCTCCGGCAGCGAGGGCGACGGCGTCGTCACCTACGGCGAGGGCTTCGCGGTCCAGCCGTTCAGCAACACGGTCAACCTGCGGACGCTGACCGGAGCCCAGCTGGTCACCGCGCTCCAGCAGCAGGTCAGCGGCAGCAACGAGGCCGCCCCGAAGATCCTCCAGATCTCGGCCGGCCTGACCTACACGCTGGACCTCACCAAGTCCGGCGCCGCCCGCGTCGTGACCGACTCGATCCGCCTGAACGGCGCCCCGATCGACCCGGCCGCGAGCTACCGCGTCGCGATGAACTCCTTCCTCTCCGGCGGCGGTGACGGCTTCGGCGAGCTGGCCAAGGGCACCGGCGAGCTCGTCGGCGGCGACGACCTGGCCGCGCTCAACGCCTACCTGACCGCCAACTCCTCGGCCTCTGCGCCGCTGGCCGCCCCGGCGGCCGACCGCATCACGATCGTCCAGTAGTACGCGGCGGGAGCGGGCCGGTCCCGCGACCACGCACCGCACGGGGGCGGCCGTCGACACCGACGGCCGCCCCCGTCCTTCGTGCCGGGCCGCCCGCGACCCCGCCCTCGTGGCGCGGCTCCGCGCTGCTTACGCTGTGGACATGACGACTACGGGGCGACGGCGGTTCAGGTCCGGCACGGTGATCCTCGGCGGCATGGGTGTGCTCGCCGCCGCGCTGTCCGCGTGCGGCTCCGAACCCGACAAGCGCTGCGTGGACCCCGACACCTACCGCACGCTCCCGCGCGAGAAGTGCGACGACGGCAGCGGCCAGGGCCGTTACTACTACGGCGGCAGCGTCCGGGGCGGGAAGGCCAAGGGCGGCAGCTTCGACAAGTCGTCCGTGAAGACCGGGGGCTTCGGCGGCCACGGGTCGGGCCACGGGTCGGGCCACGGGTCCGGCGGCGGCTGATGCGCCGGCACGCCGTCGAGCCGCGCCCCGGCTGGCAGCGGACCGTGGAGGAGCAGGGCGTCGTCTACCCGCTGACCCGCTACCCCGACGGCTCCCTGCAGCCGTACTGGGACGAGAGCGGGTACTACGAGTTCTCGCTCCCGGAGGTCGAGGCCCTGGAGGGGACCGTCGAGGAGCTGCACGCGATGTGCCTCGCCGCCGCGGAGCACATCGTGGCCGAGGACCGCTTCGCCGAGCTCGGCGTCCACGACCCGCGGCTGGCCGCGCGGATCGCCGAATCCTGGCGGCGGCGTGCCGAACTCCCCTCCCTCTACGGCCGCTTCGACCTGCGCTACGACGGGACCGGCCCGGCGAAGCTGCTGGAGTACAACGCCGACACCCCCACCTCGCTGGTGGAGGCGGCAAGTGCCCAGTGGTTCTGGATGGAGGACCGCTTCCCCGGCGCCGACCAGTGGAACTCCCTCCATGAACGCCTCGTCGACGCGTGGCGCCGCCAGGCCCCGCTGCTGCCGCCCGGCCCGGTGCACTTCGCGCACACCGAGGCCGACGAGCTCGGCGAGGACCTGATGACGGTGGCCTACCTGAGGGAGACCGCCGAACAGGCCGGGCTCGAGACCCACGCCCTGTCCGTGGAGGCGATCGGCTGGGACGAACTGTCCGGCCGCTTCGTCGACGACCGGCTGCGCTTCATCCGCAGCTGCTTCAAGCTCTACCCCTGGGAATGGCTGGCCGCCGATCCCTTCGGCGGTCACGTCCTGGACACCCTCGACAACGGCGGCGGCACCGGCACCACCTGCTGGATCGAACCCGCCTGGAAGATGCTGCTCTCCAACAAGGCCCTCCTGGCGGTCCTGTGGGAGCTCCACCCGGGCCACCCCAACCTCCTCGCCGCCCACCTCGACGGTCCCCGCGAACTGGCCCGGACCACGGGCTGGGTCGCCAAGCCGCTGCTCGGCCGCGAGGGCGCCGGCGTCACCGTGCACCGCGCCGGCGAGTCCGCGCCGCCGCGCGCCGGCGAGCCGTGCTGCTACCAGGAACTGGCCCCGCTGCCCGAGTTCGACGGCAACCACGTGGTGCTCGGCGCGTGGGTCGTGGCGGACGAGCCGGCCGGGCTCGGCATCCGCGAGTCGGCGGGCCTGGTCACCGACACGTACGCGCGCTTCCTGCCGCACGTCATCCGCTGAGCCGCGCCGCCGGACGGCGCGAACGGCGGCTCAGGGTGACCCGGCGGCGGCAGCGCGTGCACTGAACGCGCTTACCCTTGCCGCGCGGGGGAGTTACCAGCGGAAACACTTTCCTCGACGGTAACTTGTGCTTCACCATGGGCAGCCCTGTCCCTCCAGACCCATCGATGTGTCCGGGTGGTCCGCCGTGTCCCAGAAGCACCAAGCGCCCGTCTACGACGAGTTGTCCGACGCCGCTCTGACCGAGCGGATACGGGCCGGCGCGCCGACCGCCTACCCGGCGACCGAGGAACTGCGCCGCCGCCATCTGCCCGCCGTCGCCTGCTACGCACGGCTGTGCGCCCGCGACGGGGCCGCCGCCGACCAACTCACCGCGCAGGCCTTCGCGCTGGCCTGGCAGGAGGTCCACCGGGGCGTCGACCCCCGCGGCCCCTGGCGGCACCGGCTGCTGATGCTCGTCCACCAGGCCGCCGCCGTGTGGGCGGGCGGCAGCCGCCGCGAACGGCTCGGTGACGGGTACGCCGCCTTCATCGACGACATCCGCGGCGCCGAGCAGCGCCTTCCCGGCCTCCCGGGGCTGCCCGTCCACCCACGGCTCCACCTGGCCGAACGCTCCGGGCTGGTCGGCGGTTTCGCCGTCCTGCCGCAGCACACGCAGGGCGTCCTGTGGCACGCCGTCGTCGAGCGGGAGGGCGCCGCCGACGTCGCCCGCTGGACCGGCGACCGGCCCACGGAGATCGCGGACCTGACCGCCAGGGCCCGGGACGCGCTGCGCGAGGCCTACCTGCGGACGTACCTGGACCGCAGCGAGGACCCCCGGTGCAAGGGCTTCGGCCGGCTCCTGGACGCCGCCGCCCGCCGCGACGACGCCCGGCAGAACGAGGACGTGGAGCGGCACCTCGCGCACTGCCCCGGCTGTTCCGGCGCGCTGGAGACGCTGATCGCCCTCGAACGCGACCCCCGGCCGCTGCTCGCCGCGGCCCTGCTCGGCTGGGCGGGGCCCGCCTACCTGGCGGCCCGGTCCGCCCCCGCGCTGCCCGCCGCCGCGCCCGGCCCGCCCGCGGCGTCCGTCACGTCCCGCCGTCGGCGGCGGCCCGGCCCGCTGCGGCGGCTGCTGAGCCTGCGCACCCGCTACCCCTCGCCCCTGGTCTCCCTGCTGCTCGTCACCGTCGCCGGTATCGCGGCCACCGGTCTGGTGTACGCGACGGGCGACGACCCCGCCCCGACCGGGAACGACAGGGCGCTGCCCCGCCCGCCGGCGGGCTCGGTCACGGTCACCGCGACCGCCACGCAGACCGTCACCCCGGACCCCACCGCGACCCGGAGACCCTCCGGCACGCCGAGCGCCTCCGCCACCGCGAGCGCGTCGGCGAGCCGCTCGCCCGCGCCGCCGACGCGCACGCCGAGCGCCGGTCCGCCGCGCAGGGTGCCGGGCAGCGGCTACGCGCAGGTCGTCAACGACGCGTCGGGCCTCTGCCTGGACGTACGCGACGAGGAGTTCGACAAGGGTGACGACGTCATCGTCGCCGGCTGCGACTCGGGCTCGGCCTCCCAGCAGTGGCGGGTGGATTCGCGCGGCCTGCTGGTCAACGGCGCGGACCCCTCCTTCTGCCTGGACTCGCGCGGCGGGACCGACCGGGGCCTGGGCATCTGGGCCTGCTCGTCGGTCGAGGGCAGGAACGCGGCGAACCTGCAGTTCCTGGTCGACTCCCTGGGCCGGATCCGCCCGCAGATCGACCTCGGCACCGCGATGCAGCCGGACGGCACCGCCCCCGGCTCCACCCTCTCCTTCGCCGGCACCGGCACCGGCGACGCGCAGCGCTGGCACGCCGGGTAGCCGGGCCGGGCCGGTCAGGCGGTCGCGGGTGCCTCGGGCGGCGGGCTCTGCGCCCCGGGCAGCCGTATGACGGCCGTGGTGCCGCCGCCCTGCGCGGGGTGCAGGCCGACGGTGCCGCCGAGCTGCTGCACCGTATGGGCCACGATCGACAGGCCCAGGCCCGAGCCGGGCAGGCTGCGTGCGGAGGCCGAACGCCAGAAGCGCTCGAAGACGTGCGGCAGGTCCTCCGGCGGGATGCCCGGACCGTGGTCCGTGACCGTCAGCTCGCCGCCGTGCAGCTCCACCTCGACCGTGCCGGCCGGCGGGCTGAACTTGACGGCGTTGTCCAGGAGGTTGATCACCGCCCGCTCCAGGGCGGACGGCTCGGCCCGCAGGTACCACGGGGCCAGCTCGGCGGTGATCTTCAGATCCGGGCCGGTGCGCCGCCGGGCCCGCTCCAGCGCGGCCTCCACGACCTCGTGGAACGCCACGGTCTGCGGGGGCGCGCCGCCGTGCGCCGCGTCCGGCCGGGACAGCTCCTGCAGATCACCGATGAGCGCCGCCAGTTCGCCCATCTGCGCCTTCACCGACAGCATCAGTTCCCGGCGGTCCTCCGGGGGCAGCTCCCGGCCGGTCAGCTCGCTGCGCTCCAGCAGTTCGATGTTGGTGCGCAGGGAGGTGAGCGGAGTGCGCAGCTCGTGCCCGGCGTCCGCGATCAGCTGCTGCTGCAGCTTGCGGGAGGAGGACAGTGCGGCCGTCATGGAGTTGAAGGAGGCCGACAGCCGGGCGATCTCGTCGCGGCCCTCGACCGGGATGCGGACGTCCAGGTCCTCGGTGCGCGCGACGTGCTCCACGGTCTCGGTGAGCCGGTCGACCGGCTTCAGCCCCGCACGGGCCACCCCGAGGCCCGCCGCGCTCGCGCCGAGCACCCCTATGCCGCTGACGGCCAGGAGGACCAGCGCGAGGGTGTTCAGCGGCCCTCTCACCTCGCTGAGCGGAAGGGCGGTCGAGATGGCGACGGGCACCTTCTGGTTGCGGGACTCGATGGTGGCCTGCTGCGTCAGCATCCGCATCTTGGTGCCGTCGGCCGCGGTCACCGTCTGCACCGACTGCGTACTCTCCCGCCGCAGGACGGCCAGATCGGCCTTGGTCACCGGGAGCGTCTGGTCGCCGAGCACCCAGCACGACCCGCCGCTGACGGTGATGAGCTGCATGGACGCGCGGTACGGATTGCTGACGACCCGCCAGTCGCTGGTGTCGCTGTCCGGCTCGCTCAGGCAGCCGCGGCGCAGCAGCACCTCCGTGGCAGCGTGTCCCCCGCCGCTCGAGGCATCGTACAAAGCGTCGTCCAGACGCTCGGACAGCTGCGCCCGCACGATGAACCAGCAGGCCAGCGCGCACCCGGCCACCGCGGCCGCCACGGCGGCCGCGGTGAGGATCGCCAGGCGGGACCGCAGCGGCAGGGAACGGAAGCGCGGGATGCGCGGCATCAGCCCTTGCCCTCCGCGGAGCGCAGTACGTAGCCGACGCCCCGCACGGTGTGGACCAGCCGGGGCAGTCCCCCGGCCTCGGTCTTGCGCCGCAGGTACATCACGTACACGTCCAGGGAGTTGGAGCTCGGCTCGAAGTCGAAGCCCCAGACCGCCTTGAGGATCTGCTCGCGGGTGAGCACCTGGCGCGGGTGCGCGAGGAACATCTCCAGCAGGGTGTACTCGGTGCGGGTCAGCTCGACCGGCAGGCCGGCCCGGGTGACCTCCCGGGTCGAGGTGTCCATCCGCAGGTCCGCGAAGGACAGCGCGCTCTCCTCGCCGGTGTCCGCGCCGGTCACCGTCGCGTACGCGCTCCGCCGAAGCAGCGCCCGCAGCCGGGCCAGCAGCTCGTCCAGCTCGAAGGGCTTGACCAGGTAGTCGTCGGCGCCGGCGTCGAGACCGGTGACCCGGTCGCCGACCGTGTCGCGGGCGGTGAGCATGAGGATCGGCGTGGTGGTGCCGCCGGACCGCAGCCTGCGGGCGGTGGTGAGGCCGTCCATGCGCGGCATGAGGACGTCGAGGACGATCGCGTCGGGCCGGTAGGAGGCGACCTGGTCCAGGGCGGCCAGGCCGTCCTCCGCCAGCTCGGTCTCGTATCCCTCGAAGGCGAGGCTGCGCCGGAGTGCTTCGCGGACCGCGGGCTCGTCGTCCACGATCAGGATGCGGGCGGGGGCCTCGCCGTTCTCGCCGGGGCTCATGGTCTTCCACCTCGTGGGATGAGGGTCGGGGGCGGCGGGTGCCGCCGGGGGTGCGGCGGGGTGCTCCGGTCCCTAGCCTCGCACGGCGGCGAGGCGGTGGGCCGCAATCGCCCGGCGGGCGTAGCGGCGCGCGTACCGGCGGGTGGTCGCGATCTCGGGCTCGCGGGCGGCCGGCTCCCGGTAGGGGATCAGCGCGCGGTCGGCGGGGCCGGACGGGACGCTCGCGGGGTGGAGGGAGGTGCTGAGGAAGACGTTCATGGTGCCCACATCCCTTCGATGCGGTGCGGTCAGCTGTCGCTGCCGCCGTTGCGCAGGGTGCCGAGGTCTGCCTTGAGGGTGTTCACCGGGATGGCGAAGCCGAGACCGACGCTGCCCGCCTGTCCGGTGGCGGAGGAAGCGGCCGAGTACATGGCCGAGTTGATGCCGATGATCTCGCCGCTCATGTTGAGCAGGGCGCCGCCGGAGTTGCCGGGGTTGAGCGAGGCGTCGGTCTGGATCGCCTTGTACGTGGTCGTGGACGAGCCGACGTCGCCGTTGTACTGGCCGCCGCCGAACTGGAACGGCCACCGGCCGTTCCCGCCGCCGGGCCGCTGCCCCTGGCCCTGGCCGGTGGAGACCGTGACGTCGCGGTCGAGCGCGGAGACGATGCCGCTGGTGACGGTGCCGGTCAGGCCCTCGGGCGAACCGATGGCGACGACCTGGTCGCCGACCGCGACCCGGCTGGAGTCGCCCAGCGACGCGACCGGCAGGCCGCTCACGCCCTCGGCCTTCACCAGCGCGAGGTCCTTGCCGCTGTCGGTGCCCACGACGGTGCCGGTGACCGTCTTGCCGGAGCTGAAGGTCACCTTGACCGAGTCCGCTCCGGAGACGACGTGGTTGTTGGTGACGATCTCACCGTCGCCGGTGACGACCACGCCCGAACCGGTCGACTCCCCGGCGCCGGAGGACGCGCTGATCTCCACGATGCTCGGGCTGGCGGCGGCGGCCACGGCCGCGACACCGGTGCTGCCCGAGCTGCTGGTTCCGATCACCTTCGTCGCGGTGCCCGCCGCCGGGGCCGAGGTGGTCGCCCGCCCCACCAGGGCGGCCGTCCCACCGCCGATCAGCGCGGACACCAGCGCCACGGAGGCGACCAGGGCCACCGGGCGGCGCGTACGGCCCTGGGGCTGGGGCTGGGGCTGGGGCTGGGGCTGAGGCTGCGAGGCGTGGGGCGCCGGGTGCCCGTACGCGAAGTGCGGCTCGTAAGGCGGCCGGGGCGGGTACCCGCCGGCGCCGGGGGACTGCTGCGGCTGCCGCGGGTCGTGGGCGTCGTCGTGACGGGTGCTCTCGTTCATGCCTATGACTGTTCTCGCCGAACATGAGAGCTTCCTGAGTGTGACCTGAGAACCGGGGCAGAGTTCCGTATGCCCGATATAAAGAACGAAGCCCCAGGTCAGGGCCTGCGCTTACACGCTTCGTAGAAAGGCCGCCGGCCGGGGCGGGCGGGGCCCGTCGCGGCCGGCGCCGCTGTCAGTGGCAGCCGCAGCTGCGCCGCACGACCAGCCGGGACGGGAACTGCCGCAGCCGCTCGCGCCGCGAGCCGGAGACCCGCAGCCCGTCGTCCAGCACCAGGTCCACCGCCGCACGGGCCATCGCCTCGCGGTCCGAGGCCACCGTCGTCAGCGGCGGGTCGGTCAGCCCCGCCTCCTTGACGTCGTCGAAGCCGGCCACCGCCAGCTCCCCGGGCACGTCGATCCGCAGTTCGCGGGCCGCCCGCAGCAGGCCGATGGCCTGGTCGTCGGTCGCGCACACGATGGCGGTCGGACGGTCCGGCCGGGACAGCAGTTCCAGGCCGACCTCGTAGGCGTCGTAGCGGTTGTACGGGGACGAGTAGAGATGGCCGTCGACGGGGAGTCCCGCCTCCTGCATGGCACGGCGCCAGCCCTCGATGTGGTCGGTGACCGGGTCGCCGTGCTTCGGGGTCACCTCGGTGCCGCCGAGGCAGGCCACGTACGCGTGCCCGTGCTCCAGCAGGTGCCGGGTGGCGAGCTGGGCGCCGCCGACGTCGTCCGTGACGACCGCGACGTCGTCGATCGCCTCGGGCCGCCGGTGCATCAGCACGACCCGCGCGTCCCAGGCGTCTATCTCCAGCGCGGCGTGCTCGCTGAGGCCCTGGCTGATGAGGATCAGCCCGGATACCCGCATGCCGAGGAAGGCGCGCAGGTAGTGCACCTCGCGCTCGTCGAGGTAGTCCGAGTTGCCGACCAGCACCATCTTGCCGCGCTCGGCGGCCGCCCTCTCGACGGCGTGCGCCATCTCCGCGAAGAACGGCTGCCGGGCGTCCGGCACGATCAGCCCTATGAGGTCCGTACGGCGGCTCGCCATGGCCTGGGCCACCCGGTCGGGGCGGTAGCCCAGCTGTTTGATCGCCGCGAGGACGCGCTCGCGGGTGGCCGGTGCGACCGGCCGGGGTCCGTTGTTGATGACGTAGCTGACGACCGCGGTCGAGGTCCCCGCAAGCCTGGCCACATCGTCACGCGTCACCTTTGCCACGGGCCGAGTCTACGCGGGTACACCCGTGCATCCCACCGTCTGTCCACAGGCGTGACCACCGTGTGATCAGCCGTTCCGGGAGGCGGTCGCGGCCGTCCCCTGCGCCGGTTCCTGCCCGGTCCCCGAGGGTGCCGCCGCCGTCTCCTCCGCCGTCCGCTCGCCCTTCTCCGGGGTGACGAAGCGGTAGCCGACATTGCGGACGGTGCCGATCAGGGACTCGTGTTCGGGCCCGAGCTTGGCGCGCAGCCTCCGCACGTGCACGTCCACGGTGCGCGTGCCGCCGAAGTAGTCGTAGCCCCAGACCTCCTGAAGGAGCTGGGCGCGGGTGAACACCCGGCCCGGGTGCTGCGCGAGGTACTTCAGCAGCTCGAACTCCTTGAAGGTCAGGTCCAGGACCCTGCCCTTGAGCTTCGCGCTGTACGTGGCCTCGTCCACCGACAGGTCGCCGTTGCGGATCTCCATCGGGCTGTCGTCGACGCCGATCTGCTGGCGGCCCATGGCCAGCCGCAGCCGCGCCTCGACCTCGGCGGGCCCCGCGGTGTCCAGCAGGACGTCGTCGATGCCCCAGTCCGCGGTGACGGCCGCGAGGCCGCCCTCGGTGACCACCAGGACCAGCGGGCAGCCGGGCCCGGTGGAGCGCAGCAGCTGGCACAGCGAGCGGACCTGCGGCAGCTCGCGGCGGCCGTCGACGAGGATCACGTCGGCGCCGGGGGTGTCCACCAGCGCGGGGCCCTCGGCCGGGGCCACCCGTACGTTGTGCAGCAGCAGTCCGAGTGCCGGGAGCACCTCGGTGGACGGCTGGAGCGCGTTGGTCAGGAGGAGGAGAGAGCTCACCGGCCGCTCCCGTCGTTCATCGTCCGGTCATGCGTGTTCCGCTTGCCCATTGCGACCCTCCTCGGTCCTGCGAGGACGTGTGCGTGCGCCGACATGTGCGCTCCGGTGGCCCGGAAAGCACGAAAGGACCCGGGGGCGACGCTGCCCGGATCCTCTTGACCAAAGAGAATAGCCCACATGGAGTCCGTAAGTGAGCCCGCGGTTGCGCGGTCCTGTGTCCCGTCGATCGTTTCCGGTGGGTTGCGGGCCGTGCTGACGGCCGAGGACCGGGTGCCGATCGACGCCGCGTACCTGCCCGGATCGACGCCCGGAGGGCTCGCGATCGTGGTCGCGCACGGCTTCACCGGCGCTCTGGAGCGGCCAGCCGTGCGCCGCGCGGCGGAGATCTTCGCCGGGGCGGCAGGTGTCGGCGGGGTGGTGACCTTCTCCTTCCGGGGGCACGGGCGCTCGGGCGGGCGCTCCACGGTCGGCGACCGCGAGGTCCTGGACCTGGACGCCGCGGTGCGCTGGGCACGGCGCCTCGGCCACCCCGCGGTGGCCTCGGTGGGCTTCTCCATGGGCGGTTCCGTCGTCCTGCGGCATGCGGGGCGCAAACCGGCGCACGACGGGGCGCACGTTGACGCTGTCGTCTCCGTGAGTGCGCCCGCGCGCTGGTACTACCGCGGTACGGCGCCGATGCGCCGGGTCCACTGGGCGATCACCCAGCCCGTGGGACGCCTGGTCTCCCGGGGACTGCTGCACACGCGCATCGACGACAAGGACTGGGACCCCGTGCCCGTGCCGCCCGTCGAGGCGGTGCGGTCCATCGCGCCCACACCGCTGCTCGTCGTGCACGGCGACCGCGACGGCTACTTCCCGCTCGACCACCCGCTCTCCCTCGCCGAGGCCGCGGGCGACGCGGCGGACCTCTGGATCGAGCCCGGATTCGGCCACGCCGAGAACGCCGCGGCGCCCGCCCTCCTGCGCCGCATCGCCGCGTGGACGGCCGAACGGGCCCGCCCCGCCGGCACGCCCGGCTGACCCCGCCGCCCGTACGGACCGGGCCCGGCCGCCGTGCCGCGCCCGCGCTGCGCCATCATGGACCGCGGCAGGACCCGCACGGGCGAACGGAAGGACCGCTATGGCGGCACACGGAACCATCCGGTACTGGGCCGCGGCCAAGGCCGCCGCCGGCGCCGCGGAGGAGCCGTACCGGGAGGGCACCCTCGCCGAGGCGCTGGAAGCGGCGCGTGAGCGCCACGCGTCCCGCCCCGAGTTCGCCCGCGTACTGGCGAGCTGTTCGTTCCTGGTCGACGGGAACCCCGTCGGCACCCGGGACCACGCCGGGGTCCGGTTGGCCGACGGCGGCACCGTCGAGGTGCTCCCGCCGTTCGCGGGAGGATGAGCACGTGACCGACAACCACGACTGGTACGACCGCGGCGCCGGACCGATGCCCGCGCACGACAACACCACCGCCGTCCTGCCGCCCGTCGGCGGCGACCCGGAGCCGTCCCCGGGCGGTGGCCGTGCCGCGCGGCGCCGCCAGGCGTCCCGCACCGGCTCGCCGATCATCGCCCCCGGCATGCAGCCCGCCCTCGTCACGGCCGCCCTGGCGCTGCTGCTGGCGGGCGGGGCGCTGCTGGGCCGCCCCGCGCTCGCCGCGGCGGGCGTGGTGCTGCAGGCGGTCACCGCGGCCGGCTGGTTCCGGCTCAACGGCATGTGGCCGGCCCGGCAGGGCATCGTGCTGGCCTTCCTGGCCGGCGTCACCGCCGAGGCCGCCGTTCTGGTGGACGGGGTGGACAACGCGCCGGCGGTGATCGTCGGCACCCTCGGCGTCTGGCTGCTGCTCGTCCTCGTCCTGCAATTGCGCCACCGCGGCAGCTCCGAGGAGCGGCTCTCCTCGCTGACCGCGACGGCAGCCTCGACGCTCATCACGATCCTGGCCACCGGCTTCCTGGCGACCACGGCCGACCCGCGGGGCACCGACGCCGTCGTGACCGCGGTGATCGCGGTCGCCGTCGCGACGCTCGCCCGGGCGGTCCCGCTGCCCGGCGTGGTCTCGGTCCTGGTCGCGCTCGCCGCCGCCACCGGCAGCGGCATCGCCCTCGGGCAGCTGGAGACCTCCGACGCGGCGCTGGTCGCGCTCGCCGCCGGGGTCTGCGCGCTGATCGGCCTGCGGGTGGCCAGCTATGACTTCCCGTCCCGGTTCGTGCACTTCACGGCGGGTGTGGCGCTGCCGCTGACCGCCGCGGCCCCGGCCGTCTACGTGATGGCCCGGGCACTGCTGGGCTGACACCCGTTAGGGTCGGTCCGAACACCGACTCGGGGGTTGACCCATGCGCGCTGTCCGGATCCTGCTCGTCCTCGTCGTGGTCCTCGGCGGCCTGTTCGTCGCGGCGGACCGGATCGCCGTGCACTTCGCGGAGTCCGAGGCGGCGGACCGGGCGCAGCAGACGCTGGGCCTGGACTCCCCACCGGGGATCGACATCAAGGGCTTCCCGTTCCTCACGCAGGTGCTGGCCGAGAAGCTGGACGACGTCGAGGTGACGGCGGACGGCGTGCGGGCCACCGGCACCGGCGGCCAGACGCTGCGCGTCGCCCGCTTCCAGGCCGACCTGCACGGGGTGAGCCTTGGCAGCGGCTTCAGCAGCGCGGTCGCCGACACGGCCGAGGGCAGTGCCCTGGTCGGCTACGACGACCTGGCCAAGGCCGCCCCGAGCGGTGTGACCATCGCCTACGGCGGAACCTCGGCGAACGGCAAGGGCCAGGTCAAGGTGGGGGTGGAGGTCTCCACCCCGGTCGGCACGATCAAGCGCAGCGTGGTGAGCGAGGTCAGCGTCGCGGGCAAGGGCGGCATCAAGCTGACCGCCGGCAAGATACCGGGGCTGGAGTCGCTGCCCCCGGTCGTGGAGGACCTGATCCGCGAGCGGATCGACTTCACCCGCGCGCTGTCGGGCCTGCCGGAGGGCATCGAGCTCAAGTCGGTGACCGCGACCGCCGACGGCATCAGCGTCGCGGCGACCGGCACGAAGGTCGTTCTCGCCCAGTGAGACGGGGGCGTCCGCTCCGCAGTCGACACGGCGGAGGGCGGGCCCGGAGCCACCGGGCGACGACCCGGCATCTGATGTTCATCTCGCAGTCCGGACAATCTCATCTCGGGATCCGGACCGCCGGTGACACCGGCCGGTCCCCTTCCCTACGATCGAGCCCATGAAGCGACAGGCGGACCTCACGAAGCGGCGGGCAGTCGACCTGTGCCGTGTCGCCGCCATGCTCTGTCGCGTCCCCTAGGGGCCCCGCGCCGTCTTCCGGCGCCGTATGCCGCCCCGCCCTTCCCCGCGAGAACGCCGTGTCGCGACGCTCAGCGCAGCCCGGCACCCGTGCGCACCCGTCCGTGCGCCGAGACCATCCGCAACTGCCCCGGAGGAGAACAGCAATGAGCCGCAGTGACGTCCTGGTGGACGCCGACTGGGTCCAGGCCCGGATCGACGACCCGAAGGTGGTCATCGTCGAGGTCGACGAGGACACGTCGGCGTACGACAAGAACCACATCAAGAACGCCGTCCGGATCGACTGGAAGACCGACCTCCAGGACCCGGTGCGCCGTGACTTCGTCGACCAGGCGGGCTTCGAGAAGCTGCTGTCGGAGAAGGGCATCGCCAACGACGACACCGTCGTCCTCTACGGCGGCAACAACAACTGGTTCGCGTCCTACGCGTACTGGTACTTCAAGCTCTACGGCCACCAGGACGTCAAGCTCCTCGACGGCGGCCGCAAGAAGTGGGAGCTGGACTCCCGCGACCTGGTCGACGGCTCCGAGGTGCCGGTCCGCCCGGCGACCGAGTACCGGGCCCAGGGCCAGGACACCTCCATCCGCGCCTTCCGCGACGACGTCCTCGCCGCCATCGGCAGCCTCAACCTGGTCGACGTCCGCTCGCCCGACGAGTTCACCGGCAAGCTGCTCGCCCCGGCCCACCTGCCCCAGGAGCAGTCCCAGCGCCCGGGCCACGTGCCCACCGCCCGGAACATCCCCTGGTCGAAGTCGGCCAACGACGACGGCACCTTCAAGTCGGACGACGAGCTGAAGGAGCTGTACCAGAACGAGGGCGTGGACCTGGCCAAGGACACCATCGCCTACTGCCGCATCGGCGAGCGCTCCGCGCACACCTGGTTCGTGCTGCACGAGCTGCTCGGCCAGCCCAACGTGAAGAACTACGACGGTTCCTGGACCGAGTACGGCTCCCTCGTCGGCGTGCCGATCGAGCTCGGCGCCGCCAAGTAAGCCCCCAGAACCGAGACCCCGACCCGGAGGATTCAGCACCATGTGTGGAGCGAAGGCCGGCGGCCCGGACCTGGCCGGTATCGACGTGGCGACCGAGACGATCATCCAGGGTTCCGTGACCCGCGACGGCGAGCCGGTGACCGGCTACGTTCGGCTGCTGGACGGCGGCGGCGAGTTCACGGCCGAGGTGCCGACCTCGGCGACCGGCCAGTTCCGCTTCTTCGCGGCCCCCGGCTCGTGGACGCTGCGCGCCCTCGTACCGGGCGCGACGGTGGACCGGGCCGTCGTGGCCCAGCAGGGCAACCTCACCGAGGTCGCCATCGCCGTCTGACCCGACGGCCGCGCACACGAGAAGGGCCGCATTTCCAACGGGCCACCGAGTGGGAGTGCGGCCCTTCGGGTCGTACGGTGGAAGGGTGTCCACGAGGCGTCGTCGTCGCTGGTATTACGCCATGATGGGCAGTTGCGTTCTGCTCTTCGTCCTGGCGTGGAGCCTCGTGCGCCTGTGGTCGGTGCCGGTGGCCGTCGGGATGTGCGTGGTGGCCATGGTCATCCCGCCGATCGCCGCCGTCGTGGCGAACCGCAGGGGCCCGGACGAGCACTGGTGGGACGAGACCGGCGACCCGACCTCCGACGAGTGGTGGCGCGAGCTGGACCGCCGCGACGACCACCGTGACCAGCGCTGACGCCCGGGGAGACACCTCGGCGTCCCCCTGCGGCGGCTCAGTAGACGAGCGCCTGCGTTCCGTCGGCCATGGCCTCGCTGACGAATACCTGCGCACCGGCGATCCGGACCCCCTCGAGCAGGTCCTTCTCGGTGATGTCGCGGCGCGCGGCGCACTGCGTGCACAGCGTGATCCGCCCGCCCGCCAGGATCCCCTCGATCAGCTCGGGCAGCGGCGCCGCGTGCGGCAGCTCGAACTCGGCGGCCCGTCCCGGCAGCGCGAACCACGACGACTCGCCGGTCAGCCAGAGCGACACCTCCACGCCGCTGGCGACCGCCACCGCCGCCACCGTGAACGCCTGGGAGCAGCGTTCGGGAGCGTCCGCACCTGCGGTTACCTTGATCACGAGCTTCTTCGCCATGGCGTATACCCTAAGGTGGCTCGGCTCACAGGAAAAACGTTGAGAGCGTTTGCCGACGCTCGGCATAATGCGTTCGCCGCGTGGGCGCGATCAGCGCGCCGGCCGCGGATTTCTGCCCGGGGGGGCTTGTGGAAGCGCGTACCGATTCGCGTACCGGCGTCGTGATCGCCACGATCGTCGGACTTGTTGTGCTCGCGACATTGACTGCGGGGGCAGTCGTGGCGTTCGGCTCGTCGTCCTCGTCGACGTCCGCGTCCGGGCTCCCCGGTGGGGCCGCGCCGAGCAGCCCGGGTCCGGGGACGACCGACCCGGCGCCGCCGTCAGCGGAGGAGTCCCCGAGCCCCGCCGCCACGGGCGCGCCCTCGCCCAGCCACACCCTCAAGGGCACCGTGGACGACGGCAGGCACCGCGGCGACCTGCGCTACTTCCTGCTCACCCCGCCGGCGGACGCCGAGGTCTACGGCGACGAGGAGGGCACCGAGCTCTCCCGCTCCGAGGTCGCGGACTCCGCCGAGGTCAAGCAGGCCCTGGCCACCCACGGCTTCAAGGCCGCGGCCCAGCGGACCTACCTCACCGGTGACGGCGAGTACGAGGTCTCCGTGCAGCTCGTCCGCTTCGCGAACGCCGGCTCCGCCGCCGCGTACTACGGCGCCTTCTACTACCAGGGCACCCGGATCACGCTGCCCTCGTCGGGCAGCCCCGCCAAGGCCTACCGGCTCTCGTCCTCCTCGGCCGAGAGCACCGGCTCGGTGATCGTCCTGTCCCATCAGGGCGACGTGCACATCACCCTCTCCGTCACCGGGGCGAAGACCCCCGGCAAGGACCTGCTCGCCCGGCTCCTCGACAAGCAGTACCGGCGTCTGAAGACCGGCCGCTGAGCCGCACGGCAACACCGGACGTACGGACCGGCCCGCGCGGCCGTCCGCACCCACCCACGAACACCCCAGTGGAGAACCCCTTGTCCCAGGACACCCCCGTCCCGGAACAGGTCGCCCCTGTTCCGGACGGGCCCCCCGTCCGCCCGCCGCGCAGACGCGGCCGGACCACCCTGCTGATCGCCTGCGCGGCGGTCCTCGGCGTCCTCGCGGGCGCCGGCGCCGGCTACAAGATCCAGTACGACCGCCCCGAGACCCCGCTCCCGCCGCTGGCCCAGCCGAAGCCCGTGCAGCCCAAGGGCGCCGCCCCCGCGGCCAAGCCGCTCACGGCCGCCGAGGACACGCTGGTCACGTACGACGGGGACCTGCGCAAGCTGCTGCTCAAGCGGCCGAAGGGCGCCAAGGACCTCGACGGCACGTCGGGCCACGACCACTGGCTGTCGCTGTACGACTACGCGGACAGCTTCGAGGAACCGGACCACATGTTCGGCGAGCTGAACGGCAACGACTTCCGGAGGGCCGCCGTCTCCATGTGGCGGACGGGCGGTTACGCCACGACCACCACCACCGAGGTCCGCCTGGTCCAGTTCCGCGACGAGACCGACACCTACACCGACGACATGTTCGACGGGCAGCAGGGTTACATGGCCGGGAAGAAGTTCGCGGGCAACACCGGGTCGGCCATCCCCGGCTCGTTCGACGGCCGCGTGTGGGTCTACTCCAGGCCCTGGAGGAAGGCGGGCTACCTGCCCCTCTACACGGCGCGTGCCCTGGCCCGGAAGGGCACGGTCATGATGGACATCTGGGTGTACTCGGAACGGCCGATCAAGAAGTCCACCATCATGTCCCTGGGCGAGCGGCAGTGGGAGCGGCTGTGAGCGACGAGAACACCCCTGTCCCCGCCGAGCCGCAGCCCGAGGGATCTGCCGAGGCCCCGACGGCTCGGCCCGAGGCCCGGCCCGAGGAGCAGCCCGCCCCGCTCGCCGGACCCGAGCCCCCGGACGGGGCCCCCGCGCCGGAGACCGTCCCCGCGCCCGTCCCCGCGCCCCGCCGCGGCCGTCGTGGCCTCGCGCTCGGCGTCGCCGCCGCGCTGGTGGCCGTCGTCGCGGGCGGGGGTATCGGCTTCGCCGTGCTCGGGCACCAGAAGGACGACGGCAAGCAGGCGAGCCGGCAGACCTGGAAGGCCCCCGAGCCGAAGAAGACCGGCGAGTACGGCACCCAGTCCGGCGGCAGCCACTACGGCACGCTCGGCAGGCTGCTGCTTCCCGTGCCCGATGCGTACATGCCGGGCCCGGACGTGGACGAGTACGGCAACGACGCGGAGTTCACCGGCAAGCAGGCCGTGGCCGTGTTCGAGGGCGACCTCGCCGAACTGCCGAAGAAGCAGCGGGACCGCCTGCACAAGACCGTGGCGGGGCTGCACATCCAGGGCGTCGGCCTGCGGACGTACCGCGACGCGACGGGTGAGGCCGTCTTCGAGACGCAGATCGTCCAGATGAAGAACAAGCGCGCGGCGCGCGCGGGGACGGAGTTCTTCACCGAGTTCACCAAGGCGCTCGGGGTCTTCAGGAACGGGCCGAAGATCGCGGGCCACGACAAGGCACGCTGCGTACTGCCGCCCAAGAAGCCCGGCGCGAAGCTCGACAGCATGATCTGCGAGGCGACCGAGGGCGACCTGACCATCCGCATGTCCGTCTCGGGTGCCTCGCCGCTGAAGAAGGACGACGCCGCGGATCTGTTCAAGCAGCAGCTCGACCGCGTACAGGACCCGGGAGAGGCCGCATGAGCGAGCAGACCCAGAGCGACGACGTGAAGATCCCGGCCCAGGCCGCCGCCCCGGCGGAGGAGACCCTCGCGGAGCCCGTCCCCGCCGTGGCGGTGACGGAGCCGGTGCCCGCGGAAGCGGTGAAGGACGCCTCGGCGGAGCCCGCTTCCGCCGTGCCCGTGGCGGAGCCCGAGCCCGCGCAGGCCCTGGAGGAAACCGCGACGGACGCCGCGCCCGTGGACGCCGCCCCGGCGGAGCCCGACGTGACCGCGACCGAAGCCGTGCCCGTGCCCGTCGATGCGGCCTCCGCGGAAGCGGTCGCGCCCCGCCCGCGGAAGCGGCTGCGCGATCGCAGGGGCCTGCGGGCGGCCGTGCGCTGGACCGCCGCCGTCGTGGCGTTCGCGGCCCTCGGCGGGGCCGCGGCGTACGCCGTCACACAGCCCGAGCGGACCGAGATCCCGGGGCTGCGGACCCCGGACGACGGCCGCTGGTCCTACCCTGCCCTGAAGCTGCCCAAGCTGCCGGCGGGAGCGCCCCGCGCGCTGGACGGGGACGGGAACCGGGCCCGCCGGCACTACGCGGACGTCCGCACCCTGCTGGTGCCCGCCCCCGCCGGGGCCAAGGCCGACAAGACCTTCCCGGGCGCCACCGGGTGGCTGCCGACCGGCGACTTCCTCGAGCTCTACCCCGCGGAGGACCGCAAGGAGCTGAGCGCGACCCTCGAGCAGAACACCCTCCGGCACATCGCCGCCCGCGCCTGGACCATGGGCGATGGCACCCGCGCGGAGGTCTACCTGCTGCAGTTCGCGACCTGGGGCTACTCGAGCGACGTCAAGGACAAGTTCGTCGCCGACGGTGCCCCCGCGAAGGCCGCGGCGGCCGACTACGACACGGAGTGGGAGTCGACGTGGCTTGACGATCCCGAGCTGCACATCTCCCTCTTCGACGAGGACAAGCCGCGCGGGGCCGAGCACGTCCGCTACGGCTACGTCCAGGCCGGCGACGTCCTGGCCGTGGTCGTGCTCTCCAAGGCCGGCACCCAGCCGGCCGTCCCGTTCCACCAGACCGTGCTGCTCCAGGCGCAGCTGCTCGGCTGACCCGGACCGACGGCGGGACGACGGCGGAAGACCGGCCGGAGTCCGGGTGCGGGCGCGGCGCGCGGACCTCGCGCGGCCGCGCCCGTACCCGCCCACTAGACTCGTACCTGGCCCCACCGGGCCGCCGACCGTCCGCGCCTGCCCGAGGAGCACGCTCGTGAGCGCCATTGAGTTCTTCTTCGACACCCTGCTCGTCCTGGTCTGCCTGGGCGTCATCGCGTTCTCCGCGCTGGCTGTGAAGAAGCTCTACCAGGGACAGCGCTGAACATGATCGAGATCCCCTCAGACCTGCACCCCGACCTGGTCCCCCTCGCCTTCCTCCTGGGCACCTGGGAGGGCGCGGGCGTCTTCGACTTCCCGGGCGCCGAGAAGTGCAACTTCGGGCAGGAAGTGATCTTCAGCCACGACGGGCGGTCCTTCCTGGAGTACACCTCCAAGACCTGGGTGCTGGACGCCGAGGGCAAGCCGGTGAAGCCGCTGGAGAGCGAGTCCGGCTTCTGGCGCATCGACAAGGACCGCAAGGTCGAGATCACCATGACCCGCGACGACGGCGTCATCGAGATCTGGTACGGCGAGCTCGCCGAGGCCAAGCCGCAGATCGACCTCGTCACCGACGCCGTGGCCCGGCTCGGCGACGCGCCCCCGTACAGCGGCGGCAAGCGCCTGTACGGCTACGTCAAGAGCGACCTGATGTGGGTCGGCGAGAAGGCCACCCCCGAGGTGCCGCTCCGCCCCTACATGTCGGCGCACCTGAAGAAGGTCGTCAACCCCAGCGAATGGGCGAAGGACCTCAAGGACCTCCCGGACGACGGCATCGCCTTCTTCCGCTGAGCGGTCCGCCGAGGGGGATCACGACTCCGTGATCCTCCTCTCCCTTGCCTAGACTGTCCTCGTGGTCACCACGGACTGGAAGAGCGACCTGAGGCAGCGCGGCTACCGGCTGACGCCGCAGCGACAACTTGTCCTGGAGGCTGTCGACGCGCTGGAGCACGCGACCCCGGACGACATCCTGACCGAGGTGCGCAGGACCGCCTCCGGCGTCAACATCTCCACGGTCTACCGCACCCTGGAGCTCCTGGAGGAGCTGGGCCTGGTCAGCCACGCCCACCTCGGACACGGCGCCCCCACCTACCACCTCGCCGACCGGCACCACCACATGCACCTGGTGTGCCGGGACTGCGAGTCGGTCATCGAGGCCGACGTGTCCGTCGCCGAGCCGCTGACGGCGCGGCTGCGCGAGACGTACGGCTTCGAGACCGACATGAAGCACTTCGCGATCTTCGGCCGCTGCGCGGACTGCGCGGGGAAGCCCCGAACGCCTGAGGGTTCAAGTAACCGGACGTAGGGTGGTGTGCATGCAGCGCCAAACAACGACCAGTCCCCTGCTGTCGCTCCCCGGTGCCGTTCCCGCGGAAGGCCCCGACGAGGGCGTCGCCGCGCACTACGGAGACCTCTTCCGCGAACAGCGCGCACTGGCGGACGGCAAGGGATTCGTCGACCTCTCCCACCGGGGCGTCGTCGCCGTCACCGGCCAGGACCGCCTCGCGTGGCTCCACCTGCTGCTGACCCAGCACGTCAGCGACCTCCCGCCCGGGCGGGCCACCGAGGCGCTGGTCCTCTCCGCCCACGGCCACATCGAGCACGCCCTCTACCTCGTCGACGACGGCACGACCACCTGGATGCACGTCGAACCCGGCACGCAGGGCGAGCTCATCGCGTACCTGGAGAGCATGAAGTTCTTCTACCAGGTCGACGTCTCGGACCGGAGCGGCGAGTACGCGGTCGTGCACCTGCCCGCGGGCAGCATCGCCACCGTCCCCGCCGACTGGCCGGTGCGCGAGGTGCCGTACGGCCGCGACGTGTTCGTGCCGCGCGGCGAGCTGGAGTCCTGGGCCCGGCAGGCCGGCACCCCCGTCGGCGTGCTGGCCCTGGAGGCGCTGCGGATCGAGGCGCACCGCCCGCGGGTCGGCCTGGAGACCGACCACCGCACCATTCCGCACGAGCTGGGCTGGCTGGACACCGCCGTCCACCTCGACAAGGGCTGCTACCGCGGCCAGGAGACCGTCGCCCGGGTGCACAACCTCGGCCGGCCGCCGCGCCGCCTGGTCTTCCTCCACCTCGACGGCAGCGAGGTCAAGCTGCCCGGCCACGGCGCCCCCGTACGGCTCGCCGCGGACGGGCCGGACGGCCGACCGGTCGGCACCGTCACCTCCTCCGCCCGGCACTGGGAGCTGGGCCCGATCGCCCTCGCCGTGATCAAGCGCAACACCCCGGTGGACGCGACCCTGCTCGCGGACGGGACGGCGGCGAGCCAGGAGACGGTCGTCGAGCCCTGAGGGGCGCGCCTCACATCTCCAGGACGACCGTGAACGGGCCGTCGTTCGTGAGCGAGACCTTCATCTCCGCTCCGAACCGGCCCGTCTCCACGTGCGCGCCCAGCGACCGCAGTTGCGCCACGACCTCGTCCACCAGCGGCTCGGCGACCGGGCCGGGCGCCGCCGCGTTCCAGGTGGGCCGGCGCCCCTTGCGGGCGTCACCGTAGAGGGTGAACTGGGAGATCACCAGCAGCGGCGCGGCGATGTCCGAGCAGGACTTCTCCCCGGGCAGGATGCGCAGCCCCCAGAGCTTCCGGGCCAGTTGGGCCGCCTTCTCCTCCGTGTCGTCGTGCGTCACCCCCACCAGCACGCACAGCCCGGGACCGACGATCTCGCCGACCGTCTCGCCGTCCACCACGACACTCGCTTCGCTCACCCGCTGGGCCACCGCACGCATACCGCCATTGTCCCGGCCCGACGGGGGCGCGCGGCACCCGGGCCGTACGCCCGCTTGGACTCACGCACAACTGTCCGGAGCCGCCGTTCGGGTGCAGGTGCCTGCGCGACGCAGTTACTCGGTGGCACGATCGATATCTGCCCGACGTGGGGGACGAGGGGACGGACAGCGATGAAGCACAGCAGCACGACCGGCACGGCGGAAGGCGATCGCATGCTCAAGGCACCGGGCCCGCGCTCCCCCCTCACCGCCGGCACCCCCCGGCCCGACTTCGCCGGCCTCACCCTCGAAGGTCTGCGCTCCGCGCGCCGCGAGGCCCAGCTGGAGGAGGCGGACCTCTCCTACCTGCGGCGGCTCCTCCAGGGCCGGATCGACATCCTCCGCGCCGAACTCGCCCGGCGCACCGCCCCGGACGCCCCCGTGCTCGACCGGCTCTCCGAGATCCTCACCGACACCCCGTCCCGGCACCGCTCCTCCGCCCGCCACGTCACCCTGGGCACGCCGCACAGCGAGCGCTACCGGCAGCTCGCGGAGGAGATGCTCGCCGAGGTCCAGCTCTCCGACCTCGAGGCCCGCACCGACCAGGAACTCCACGACGCGATGGGCCGGCTGGTCCGCCACGAGCAGCAGGTGTCGCGCTGCCGGCAGTCCCTGCAGCGGACGGTCGACGGCTGCAGCACCGAGATCGCCCGCCGCTACCGCGAGGGCGAGGCGCGGGTCGACGACCTGCTGGCGGGCGACTGACGGCAGCGTGGCGAAAACGGGATGCGGCCGGGGCCGGGGTCGGCCTACCGTGCGGGGCATGAGCCTTGAGGTCCGTACGATCGGCGAGTCCGACTTCCCCGGCTGGCTGCGCGCCGTCAACACCGGTTTCCACCGGCCGCCGTCGGTGACCGAGGAGGAGATCGCACTCCGCCGCTCCCAGACGGACCTCGACCGCACCCAGGGTGCCTTCGACGAGGGCCGCTGCGTGGCCACGTTCCGCAGCATGCCCCGCGAACTCACCGTGCCCGGCGGCGCGGTGCTGCCCGCCTCGGCGATCACCAACGTCTCCGTCACCGCCACGCACCGCCGCCGCGGCCTCGCCTCCCGCATGATGGCCGCGGAACTCGACGCCTCCGTGCGACGCGGCGAGCCGGTCGCGATCCTCGTCGCCGCGGAGTACCGGATCTACGGCCGCTTCGGCTTCGGCCCCGCCGCAGGGATCACCGAGTGGGAGGTCGACACCGCCCGCGCGGGCCGCCCCCAGGGGGCGCCGTCCGACAGCGGCCGCATCGACCTGGCGGACCCGTCCGAGGTCCTCAAGCTCGGTCCGCAGCTCCACGACCGGGTGCGGCTGCGGCATCCCGGCGCGATCAACCGCACCGAGCGCAACTGGGAGTACGCCACCGGGACGGTGGTCAACCCCTCCTTCCCGTGGAAGGAGCCGATCTTCGTCCTCTACCGCGACGCCTCCGGACGCGTCGACGGCATGGCCGCGTACTCGGCCGAGGACACCTGGCACGGGATGTTCCCCAAGGTCCCGCTCACCGTCAGGGAGTTGATCGCCGCCACGCCCGAGGCCGAGCGCGCGCTGTGGCGTTACCTGCTCGCCATCGACTGGGTCGCCACCGTGCGCACCGGCTTCCGCGGCCAGGACGACGTGCTGCCGCTGCTGCTCGACGACCCGCGTGCCGCCCACGTCCACTCCAGCAGCGACTTCCTGTGGCTGCGCCTGCTCGACGTGCCCCGTGCGCTGTCCGCCCGCACCTACGCGGCCCCGGGCGCGGTTGTCCTCGACGTCGCCGACCCCGACGGCCATGCCGCCGGCCGCTTCCGCCTCGAAGCCGCCGCCGACGGCACCGCCACCGCCGAGGCGGCCCCCTCCGCCGCCCCGGACGTCTCCCTCACCGCCGCCGCCCTCGCCTCCCTCTACCTCGGCGAGGAGTCCGCGGCCCGCCTGACCGTCACGGGCGGCGTCACGGAGTCCCGCCCGGGCGGCGCGGGCCGCGTCGACGCGCTGTTCCGCACGGCGCGCAGGCCGTGGCCGATCGACACGTTCTAGTCGTCGCTAGTGGTGTCCGTAGGACACCAGCACCAGGAGGACGAGTACCCCGCCGACGCACATCGCATAGCCGGAACGGGCCTTGAACCCGGCACCCACCAGCAGTACGCCCAGCCCCATCAACGGCCCGTACTTCCACGCCAGGTAGTGCTCCACCAGCGCCGCCGGCACATGGCTCCACAGCATGCCCCACCCCCTTCCAAGGTGGCCGACCGAAAGGCGCGGGCCCGCTGCCGTCCTGGCCCTACTGGGCCAGGAGCAGCGCGATCACCGCGAGTCCGACGCACGTGAACGTCGTGTTCCGGGCCTTGTGGCCCACCGTGAACAGTCCGACGGCGAAGGCGCCGGCCGCGCCGTACCGCCACTGGACGAGCTGCTCGAACGCGAAGGCGCACAGAGCGAGAGCGGGCATAGCGATTCACTCCTTCGAGGCGCGTGGGATCGTTCCCTCCGCGCGTAGAACGCGGAGGGGGCAGATTTGACCCGAGGGTCGGCATGTGGCTGAGCGGAAGCGTGGTGCTGCTGATGCGTGCAAAGCGTCGTGGCGCTGCACTCTCAGCCGCGGTCATCCCCGGCGCATCGTCGGGACGGAGAGGCTGCGGCCCCTGGTAGGTGCCAACTGGCCTAAGTTGACTGCTATCTGGGCCAGTTGACTGTGTTCATGTCTATGTTGTCCCCGTTGACTACAGATCCATAAACTCGACGCAGTCAACTCCACTTGCCTGACTTGAAGATGTAGGCTTCTTCTGTGACCGGTGGGCGAACAGCCAATGGCGCCAGGCGTGAGTGGGAGCGCGTGGCCGATTCGCTGCGTGACCGGATCGAGGCCGGCGAGATCCCTGTTGACGGCCAACTCCCCACCCAGGCTGAGCTGGTGGAACAGTTCGACGTCGCCCGCGCCACGGTCCAGAGGGCGCTCAGGGAGCTCCAGGATGAGGGTTACGTAGCGTCAATCCAGGGCAAGGGCGTCTTCGCCCGAAACTGGCGCAACCCGACACCGGCACATGCCAACGGCGCACCGGAGCAGCCTGTTTCGGCCACGGTCAAACTGGCGGACGCCCTGGTGGAGGCCTTCGCGGACGAACACGTCACGATCGACGCCTACTGCCTCACGAGCGAGTCCCTCAACGGCGCGCTCCTGGAACCCGTCGGCCGCATCCTGCGAGGAGAGCTGCGGCCTTCCTCCATCACCGTCAGGCTGCTCCTCCCCAGCCCCCACGCGTTCCTCGCGATCCCGAAGAGCGTCGACGACCCCGAGGATCCCCGTCCGAGAGAGCGCTTGGCGGGATTGATAGACCTGCACATGCGACTGCTGAGCAACCTGCTCACCGATCTCGAGACCCGTGGGTGCGTCGACTCCGTGACGATCGAGACCAGGAAGGTTCCGATCACCCCCACGACCAAGGTCTATCTGCTGAACGGCGATCGCGGCCTGCAGGGTTACTACGCGGTCCAGAAAGGCAACGTCGCCCTCAATGACGGCACGTCGATGGAGATCTACGACGTGCTCGGTGTGGGAGCGGAACTCTACGCCCAGGGATCGGAACAATTCAGTACATGTCGACAGTGGTTCGATTCCCTGTGGGGGACGATCGCCCAATCGAACTGACGTCTGGAGTGGACCGAAATGTCCTGCTGGACTTCGATGGGCCGATCTGTCGCGTCTTCGCTCATCACCCCGCGGAGAACGTGGCCAAGGCGCTGAAAGAGCAGATGCGTTCGTACGCGCCGCTCGCGCCGGCTATCGAGGCTTTTGATGACCCCCACGCACTCCTGGCGGTCGTGGCGAGTGATCCCTCGGCGTATGCGCCGGGCCTGGCCGTCGAGTTGGATCAACTCCTCGCGGAGGAGGAAGTCACGGCGGCGGCGTCAGCGGTGATGACGGAGGGTTTGACGCCGGTGGTCAGGTCCTGGCGAGAGCAGGGGATCCGGCTTGGCGTCGTGACCAACAACACCGAGGCCGCCGTTCGGGTCTTCCTGCGTGCCGCGGGACTGCTGGAGGCCTTTGACGGCCCGATCATCGGCCGTCCTGGGGACGCGCGCCTGATGAAGCCCAGCGGCCACATGCTCCGATTGGCGATGAACAGGTTGGGGACCTCGCCCGAGGGCTGCGTCTTCGTCGGGGACTCCTGGCGTGATGCCCGCGCCGCGCGCAGTGTCGGGATGAGGTTCGTCGGTTACTCGCGTGACGAGGAGCGAAAGCGGGTTGAACTTTCCTCGGAAGGTGTCGGGACGGTGATCTCTCACATGGCGGAGCTGGAGGGCATGAAGTGGTGAGGGTCTCGCGTCAAGTGCGGGTGCACTCTGGCGCAGGGCGAGGTGCGGAATCACACTCACTGAGTGACCTCTGACGGCGGGCCGCGGATGACGCGTGCTTCTTGTTCCCCACGCCAGGCCTTGCACGATGTGGCGGGCGTTCTCTTCGACTTCGACGGCCCATTGTGTCATCTGTTCGCCACGGTATCCGCCCCAAGCGTGGCTCGTGAACTCTGGACGTTCATCGAGCGGGAGCGACTCCCGGCCCTGGACACCGTTCCCATCGGGAAGCGCCAGAGCCCTGTGGACATATTCAAGGGTGCGGTCGACAAATGGGAGGATCCCCGTGACGTAGCACGGCTCGAGCGGCGTCTCACGAAATGGGAACGCCGGGCCGTTGAGGGGGCCAAGGCGACGGACGGGGCCGTGGAGCTCGTACGATCCCTGCACGGGAGGGTGCCGATGGCGATCACCACAAACAACTCCGAGAAGGCGGTTCGGCGGCATCTCGAAATATGCGACATCGCCAAGGAGTTCGGGGAGCGCATTCATGGCCGCCCGGGGATGCGGGGCGGCCGTCCTCGGAAACCGAGATTGAAACCGGATCCGGACTGTATTGAACGGGCTCTTTCTGATTTCGGCCCCGTGGACAGGGCGAAGGTCCTGATGATAGGAGACTCGCCGGATGACGTAGAAGCCGCTCTCAGTGCGGGCGTGCGGTTCCTGGGTTTCCAGAACCCGGACGGAAACACCGTGCTTACCGACAGATATCCGGGTATTCCGCTGGTCCATCACCTGGCTGAGCTCGGGGAGTATCGCTGCTGAGCCTCCCGCGTCCGTCCAGGGCGTACGTTCCGGTTGCATGTCAGGGAGCGGGCGGGCCTGCGGAGCGGCGCGTGGCGGAAAATGGCAGATTGGTCAGCTGTCAGGTCAGACCGGGTGAAGTCACCCCTTTGGGTCAAAGTGACGTGGGGGATGCCCCGACACCCTGTCGGCATAAGTATGCAAAGACCGGCACGCCTTCACGTGCGAGGTGCATAAAAATACAGAGAAGGTGTTCGCCGGCGGGGACTTTACGGGGGGTGAGGTGCGCCGAACGTCTTCCGTCGTTCGTCAGGCGCGTGTTCGCGAATTGCCTTCACCCGAGGTTGCGCGAGACTAGCATCGGCTGTTTCGAACTAGGTCAGGGAAGCCGGTGTCTAGGACTGTCCATCGCAAGGCTGCGCAGTTGGGGGGAACCGTCGTCGGCCCCCTCGGGGGGCATCATCACGAGGCATATGCCGTGCGCACATCGCGCGATTCCGGATCGGGCAGTCGGATCCCCTGGGTCAAAGTGCGTGTCCGGCGATCGGGCATCATTCGGTACGACCAGCGATGTTTTAAATTTGAGGAACCCGTGCTCGACTTCTTGGTGGGCCGGGTCCCCAGGATTCCCCGGGTCGTCGACCCCAACCCCGTGCTACCTGTTCACAGTTTCATCGAAGGGCGCACGCTGAGAGAGATCCCCGAGGGGCCGGAGGGGCTTGACGCCCTCTATGTCGACCAGATCATGGAGGTCTTCGAATCTCTGTGCCGGATCGACACCGACGATGCAATCTCCATCGAGCGGGTCTGTAACTGCCCGCGAGAGCAGGAATCAAATGGTTCGAGGTTCTTCTTCCGTAGGTTGCTGGAATTCATCCGATCCTCTGCTCACGACAACGGGATCGCGGCCTTTCGTTCCTTGCTCGCTGATTTCGGCGTATCGGACAGGTTGCTCGCCGAGCTGGAGGACCGTTCATGCGAGTTGACCGACCGTCCCTATGTTCTCATTCACGGCGACCTGCATCGCGATAATTTCGTCGTCGATGACGACAAGAACCTGTGGACCATCGACTGGGAGCTTGCCCGAATCGGCGACCCGCTTTACGAGTTGGCCACCCACCTGTACCTCATGCGCTATCCAGAGGAGCAGGAGCGTGTGGTCGTCGAGCATTGGAAGACCCGGATTGAGGCGGCCTGCACGGGTGCGACCTTCGGGGCGGACGCCGATCTGCGGACCTATCTGGACTTCAAACGCGTGCAGTCGGCGCACACAGATCTGATGCGTGCCGGCTGGCGGCTCGCCCAACTGCGCCGCGGTGGCCGGAAGCTCGATGAGGCCGCGTGGGCTGCCGCGCCGGTGATCGCCGACGTGTTGAAGGCGGTGGAGCAGAGCGGCTTTGTCCTGGACAGACCGGCACCGTCGGTGGACGAGGCCGCGGATCTGCTGTTGTCCTGGCGCCGTGGCCTCGGCAGCCGGATTGTTCTGCACCGTTGGGCCATGAAGCGGGCTGCGGCCGTGAGTCACCCGGCGAAACCTCGGCGAGCGCTCCGGGATCCCTGGAATCGGATCGGCGACTGGTGCGACCGGAGGCTGACTCAAAGGCGCACCACCGACACGTACGCGGGGCAGGCCGGCGCGCCGGTCGTAGCCGAGAGCGAGGCGGCTTCCGCACCCGTACCGGCGGGCTGAGTCGATGCACCCTCCGGGGCGCTGGCCGGCCGCCGAGCGGCGGTGTCACAACCCCAGAGCCATCCAGTGCCCCGGCTCCGCGAGCGGGGTGAACCCCACCTTCGCGTACACCCCGTGCGCGTCGTGCGTGGCCAGGAGCACGAGCCGTACGCCCGGGCCCTCGAGGTGGGCGCGGGCAGCCGTGGCGAGGGCGGTCGCCAGGCCGCGGCCGCGTGCCTCAGGCGTGACGTAGACGTCGCAGAGCCAGGCGAACGTCGCCTGGTCGGTGACGACGCGGGCGCAGGCGACCTGGGTGCCGGTCTCCCTGTCGTACGCGCCGAAGTTGAGGGACGCGGCGATGGCGGCGTCCTGGACGGCGCGGGGGCGGCCGAGGGCCCAGTAGGCGTCGGTGGAGAGCCAGTGGTGGACCAGGGCGGCGTCCACGCGGGCGGGGTCGGCGGAGATCTCGTACTGCTCTTCGACAGGCGTCATGGGCGGAGGTTAGCGGGGCCGCGCGGGTCGCGACCCCGTCCTTCGTGCAGCACTGCTTACCGGTGCGATGAAGGACTATTAACTGGACCTTGAGGGTGCCCTGGGCCCACGCTCGACGCATGGGTATTCACGTACCGCTCATCACGCCCTTCGACGAGGCCGGCCGCGTGGACGCCGGCGCCCTGGAGCGGCTGGCGCACGACGTGGCCGACGGGGGCGTCGCCGGGCTGGTGGCGCTGGGGACGACCGCCGAGGCGGCCATGCTGGACGAGGCCGAGAAGGCGGTCGTCCGGGAGACCGTGGGACGGGTGTGCCGCGAGCGCGGGCTGCGGTGCACCGTGGGCGCCGGCGGGCCGGACACCCGCAGGACCGCGGCGGAACTCGCGCAGCTGGACGCGGACGCCGCCCTCGTCTCCGTGCCGTCGTACGTCAGGCCCTCCCAGGACGGCGTCGTCGCGCACTTCGAGGCGCTGGCCCGGGCGTCCGCCGTGCCGCTGGTCGTCTACAACATCCCCTACCGCACCGGGCTCGCCCTCACCGCCGACACGGTGCGCCGGATCGCCGCGATCGACGGGGTCCTGGGCTTCAAGCACGCCGTCGGCGGCATCGACCAGGACACCGTGCTCCTGGTGGGGGAGGTGCCCCTGTACGCCGGGGACGACGTCTTCGCGCCGGCGCTGCTCGCCCTGGGCGCCGAAGGGGCGATCGCCGCCTCCGCGCACCTCGCCACCGAGCAGTGGGTGGAGCTGGCCCGTTTCCACGATCCGGCACGGGGGCAGGCGCTCGCGAGGCTCGCCGCCGCCCTCTTCGCCGAGCCGAACCCCACGGTGATCAAGGCGGTGCTGCACGCCCAGGGACGCATCCCGACCCCCGACGTGCGGCTGCCGCTGCTGCCCGCCGGGCGGCCGTCCCTCGGGACGGCACTCCGGGCACTCGCCGCATCGGGGGATACTCGGGACCGTACGTACGCACTGATCGGAGAGACCGGATGAGGATCGGAATCGTCGGAGCCACCGGCCAGGTCGGCGGTGTCATGCGCAAGGTGCTGGCCGAGCGCGACTTCCCGGTGGAGCAGCTGCGGCTGTTCGCGTCGGCCCGTTCGGCGGGACGCACCGTGCCCTGGAAGGACGGCGAGATCGCGGTGGAGGACGCCGCCACCGCCGACTACACCGGTCTCGACATCGTGCTGTTCTCCGCGGGCGGCGCCACCTCCAAGGCGCTGGCCCCCAAGGTCGCCGCCGCGGGCGCGGTCGTGATCGACAACTCCTCCGCCTGGCGGATGGACCCCGAGGTCCCGCTGGTCGTCTCCGAGGTCAACCCGCAGGCGATCGCGGACCGCCCCAAGGGCATCATCGCCAACCCGAACTGCACCACCATGGCCGCCATGCCCGTGCTGCGCCCGCTGCACGAGGAGGCGGGGCTGACCGCGCTGGTCGCCACCACCTACCAGGCGGTCTCCGGCTCCGGTCTGGCCGGTGTCGCCGAGCTCGACGGCCAGGTGCGCAAGGTCGCCGACCGTGCGACCGAGCTGACCTTCGACGGCGAGGCCGTGGAGTTCCCCGAGTCCGCGGTCTACCAGCGGCCCATCGCGTTCAACGTCGTCCCGCTGGCCGGCAAGATCGTCGACGACGGCCGCTTCGAGACCGACGAGGAGCAGAAGCTCCGCAACGAGTCCCGCAAGATCCTGGGCATCCCGGACCTGAAGGTGTCCGGCACCTGCGTCCGCGTGCCGGTCTTCTCCGGCCACTCGCTGCAGGTCAACGCCCGCTTCGAGCGCCCGGTCAGCGTGGCGCGCGCGTACGAGCTGCTGGCGTCGGCCCCCGGCGTGGAGCTGTCGGAGATCCCCACCCCGCAGCAGGCCGCGGGCAAGGACCCCTCCTACGTCGGCCGGATCCGGGTGGACGAGACCGTCGAGCACGGCCTCGCGCTCTTCCTCTCCAACGACAACCTCCGCAAGGGCGCCGCGCTCAACGCCGTCCAGATCGCGGAGCTGGTCGCGGACGAGCTGCGCGGCTGACCCCGCGAGTCCCACGGGGTGCCCCGGCGCGGCGGACCGCGCGCCGGGGCACCCGCCGTTCCGCTTGACCCTCACACCGTGTGAGGCGCTGGACTCGGAGACGTCATGTTCGGCATCGGAGACTTCGCCAGGCACGGCCGCGTCTCGGTCCGCATGCTGCGTCACTACGACGCCATCGGACTGCTGCACCCCGACCGTGTCGACCCCGCCACCGGCTACCGCCACTACGCCGCCGGGCAGCTCGCCCGGCTCAACCGCATCATCGCCCTCAAGGACCTCGGCTTCACGCTCGAACAGGTGCGGTCGATCCTCGACGAGGAGGTCAGCGCGGAGCAGCTGCGCGGCATGCTGCGGCTGCGCCGCGCCGAGCTCGCGGCGGCGATGGCAGCGGACGCGGCCCGGTTGGCGGGCGTCGAGGCGAGGCTCCGGACGATCGAGAGCGAGGGACGGATGTCCACCGACGACGTGGTGATCAAGAGGGTGCCCGCGGTACGGCTCGCGGAGCTGACGGCGACCGCGGCCGGGTTCGAGCCGGCGCAGATCGGGCCCGTCATCCAGCCGCTGTACAAAGAGCTGTGCCGGCGGCTGGACGCGGCGGGGGTGCGGCCCGCCGGGTCGGGGATCGCCTACTACGAGGACGCGCCGGAGGGGGAGGGCGCGATCCTCGTCCACGCGGGGCTGCAGGTCGCGGTCGAGCCGGACGGCGGGTACGACTTCGCCGTCGTCGACCTGCCGGAGCTGGAGAGCGCGGCGACGATCGTGCACCGCGGCTCCATGGACGACGTCCTGCGCTCCGAGCAGACGCTGGCCCGCTGGATCGACGCCCACGGCCACCGGTCCCTCGGCTACCCCCGGGAGCTGTACCTGGAGTGCGAGGGGCATCCCGACACCTGGGTGACGGAGCTGCAGGAACCGGTGGCCACGGGGGCGTGACCGGTCAGCCCATCGGCTTCCCCTGCTGAGCCGCCTCGGCGACCAACTCGAAGGCCGTCCGGCCGTCCAGGGACTCGCGGATGACGTCCGCGTGCCCGGCGTGCCGGGCGGTCTCCTCGATGAGGTGGAGCAGGATCCAGCGGGCGCTGACCTTCATGCCGGGCGGGTTCCAGGGCGCGTCCGGCAGCGGCACCACCACGTCCAGGTCGGGCAGCGCCAGGATCGCCTCCTCGGTCTCGCGGCCCGTCCTCGCGTACTCCTCCAGCCAGCCGGCGAGGGTCTCGCCCTCCAGCAGCCGGAAGCCGTCGAGGTAGTCCGCCTCGGTGCCCTTCTTGTCCTCGTTGCCCAGCAGCAGGCCCTGCACCCAGGACTCCTCGGTCCTGGTGACGTGCTTGACCAGCCCGGCGAGGTTCATCTCGCTGACGCTGGGCCGTGACGAGGCCTGCTCGTCGGTGAGCCCGAGCACCGCGCGGCGCACCCCGCCGCGCTGCGCCTCCAGGTACGCCAGCAGCGCGTCCCGCTCACCCGTCTCGTTCCGTACCACCGTCGGCATCGCGCGCTCCCCTTGGTCGTGGATCCCCTGGCTCCGGGCGCCCGTCTTCCGGCGCCCCTCACGTCTTCGACGGTACGCACCCTTGCGGTCAGTTCCGGTCCGCGATGGGCCGGGACGAGAAGGCTCCTTCAAGAAGGACGGGGACGACGGAGGCCGCGTCGATCTCGGTGGCGATCGCGACGTCCTCGGGGAAGCCGCCGCCGCTGAGCTCGCGACCGGAGGCGCAGGCAGCGACGGCGGCGGCGGGGTCCGGGGTCCCGGTGAAGGCGGCGGTCGCGGTACGCGCCTCCGGGGAGAGCGTCACCGCGGGGGCGTGCCCGCGCAGCGCGGCGAGGACCGCGCCGGCGCCGAGCAGGTCCTCCAGGGCGGGCCGCAGGGTCCCGTCAGGCCAGCGCTCACCGGCGGCGACCACCGCGACCGGGCGGTCCCGGGCGCCGAAGCCGTGCCGGGCGAGCCACGCGCCGACGGCGCTCGCGTTGCGCAGGGAGGCGGCGACCACGGTCGCCGCCTCCCCGGCCGCGGCGGCGATCGCCGACCCGTTGGGCGAGGGCAGCACCAGCCGCGGGGTGAAGGGCGCGCGGCGCAGCGCGGCGGGGGACAGCGACCAGGGCGAGCGCTCGGTCACCTCCCGCCGCCCCACGGCCAGCCGCGCACCGACCCGCCGCGCGTAGGCGGTCGCCGTCGCGTCGCGCCAGGCGTACGGGTGCACCGCGATCCCCGCCTCGACGGCCACCGTCACCGCCGTCGTGAAGGAGAGGACGTCGACGACGACCAGGCACGCGACGTGCGCCCCGATCCGCCGGGCGCCCTCGGGCCCCCACTCGAAGCGCGCCCCGTGGCCTGATTGCAGAAACCATTCCTCGCTCATGGGCGAGGACTATGCCGCCGCGGGCCGCACCTGTACATCGGCGACCACGCAGCTGACGTTGTCCGGACCGCCGGCGGCGTTGGCCAGCCCCACCAGCGTGCGCACCGCCGCCTCGGGTCCGGCGCCCGAGGCGAGCACCCGGCGCAGTTCCCCGTCCGGCACGACGGTGGACAGGCCGTCCGTGCACAGCAGGTAGCGGTCGCCGGGACGCGGATCATGCAGCCGCAGATCGGGCAGGCGGCCTGCGGGGCGGGTGCCCGAGCCCAACGCCCGTACGAGCAGCGACCGCTCGGGGTGCGAGGCCGCCTCGGCCTCGGTCAGCCGGCCCTCGTCCACCATCGACTGCACCATCGTGTGGTCGTGCGTGATCCGGAACAGCTCGCCCTCACGCAGGAGGTACGCCCGCGAGTCGCCGATGTGGACGAGGGCCAGCCGCTCCCCGGACCACAGCAGCGCGGTGAGCGTGGTGCCCGAGTCCGCGAAGCCGCGCACGGTCTCGTCGGCCCGGTCCAGTGCGTCCTGCAGCACGTCCAGCAGCCCGCCCGGGGCGGCCCCGGTCCCGAGCTCCCTCAGCGCGTCGACGGCGGCGGCGCCCGCGGGCGCCCCCTCGCCGCCGAAGCCGTCGGCCACCGCCAGCAGCCGGTCGCCGGCGTAGGCGGTGTCCTGGTTGCCGGGCCGTACGAGTCCGGCGTCGGAGAGGGCGGCGTAGCGCAGTTCCAGGGGGTGGTTCGCTTCGTTCACGGCGGATTCCTTCCGGGACAGGTGATCGACGAGGAAGGCGGCCAGGTCCCGCCGCGCACCGTGCGCGGCCTCGGTCCGTGCCCAGTACGCCCGGACCTCCCGCGCGGCGGCGGCCGCGTCCAGCGCGCACACCTCCTGTATGCGGGCCAGCGGCATCCCCAGCCGCCGCAGCCACGCCACGAGGCGGGCGCGCTCCAGCTGGGCGGGTGCGTAGTGGCGGTAGCCGGTCAGCGGATCGACCCGCGCGGGCGTCAGCAGCCCGAGCTCGTCGTACAGCCGCAGCGCCTTCGGCGACAGCCGGGACGCCTTCGCGAACGCCCCGATCGTCAGCGAGTCCATCGCGGGCTCCCTCCCTCGGGCCGGGCGCGCCGCCCGGCCTCCTCGATGCTGTGGCCTGCCCCAAGGGCAAGGTCAACCGGTCGTCCGCGGCCGGTTCACAGGGCGATCGGCCGGTAGGCGAGGGCGGCGTCGACGACCCGCCCGGGCGGGGCGTCCTCGAGGCCGGCCGGTGGGTGGAAGAGCAGGTCGCAGGCCCGGGGATGCGGGGTGTTGCAGTCGAAGAGCAGCAGGTAGTAGTCGGTGTCCTCGCCGGCCGGGTCGGCGTCGACACGGCGGACGATCTCGACGAGTTCCTCGCGCGTGATGTCCGCCACCCGCGGCCGGGCGGGCCGGGCGGCCTCCCGGGCGAACTCCTCCAGGCCGCGCGAGGCGTCGTACCGGGCGAAGTCGGACGGCCGGTAGTCGTGGCCCGTGCGCTCGTTGAACGCGGCCACGGCCTTCTCCGCCGCTTCGCCGCACCCGGTCAGGCCCGCGATGCGCTCGATCTCGCGGGCCACCTCCGCCAGTCGTTCCGGGGTGACGGGCGGCGGGAGGAGTTCGGCGCGCAGGTCCACGGCGGCATTATGCGCGCCGGGGCCGACAGCTGGCCGGAGCGGCGGGAGGCTGGGCCGGGAGAGGGACGTCACATCGCCGTAACGAGACTTTTGCAAGCACCTTGCTTGCAAAAGTTAGCACCGCGGGGCATGCTCGGAGGCATGGCTTCACTGAACGTCGGCACCCTCGGCGAGTACCTGCGGGAGCAGCGCCGCAACGCGCAGCTGTCCCTGCGTCAGCTCGCCGACGCCGCGGGGGTTTCCAACCCCTACCTCAGTCAGATCGAGCGCGGGCTGCGCAAGCCCAGCGCCGAGATCCTGCAGCAGCTCGCCAGGGCGCTGCGCATCTCCGCCGAGACCCTGTACGTGCAGGCCGGGATCCTCGACGAGCGGGACCAGGGTGACGGGATGGAGGTGCGGACCGCCATCCTGGCCGACACGGCGATCAACGAGAAGCAGAAGCAAGTCCTCGTGCAGATCTACGAGTCGTTCCGCAAGGAGAACGCCGCAGTGGAGGAAGCTCTTGACGAGCAGCCCGCTGCGCCGCGCGAGCACGTGGCGAAGAAGGCGGCGAAGAAGGCTGTCGCCGTGCTGAAGCCGAACGCGTCCGGACCGGCCGGACCGGGCAGCGGCGGTGGCGGCGGCGACGCCGCGGCCGCCGGGTGACCGGCTGGGCCCGGTCGCACGGAACGAGCGGACTCAACAGACGTACCCGCCACCATCCTCAAACGGGAGAAACCCTCATGGCGATCACCGAAGACATCGTCAAGACCCTCAAGGACCCGACCCCGCTGTACGCGCTGGCCGGGACCGCGGACCTCGCGGCCGAGAAGCTCAAGGAGGTCCCGCCGCTGATCGAGAAGATCCGCGCCGAGGCCCCCGAGCGGATCGAGAAGATCCGCGGCACCGACCCCAAGGCCGTGCAGGAGAAGGTGACCGCGCAGGCCAAGGACGCCCAGACCAAGGCGCAGGCCAAGGTCAACGAGCTGCTGGGCACCATCGACGGCGACATCCGCAAGCTGCGTGACTCCGCGCAGGACTTCGCGCTGCAGCAGGTGGGCCGTGCCGCCGAGTACGCGGTCCGCGCCAAGGAGGCGTACGACGGCCTGGCCGAGCGCGGCAAGGACGCGGTCGCCACCTGGCGCGGCGAGGCCGCCGAGCAGGTCGAGGACATCGCGGTCGCGATCGAGCCGGAGCCGGTCCCGGCGGCGCGGCAGGCGCCCGCCTCGGACGCCAAGCCGGCCGCCGCCCCCGCGCCCGCCCCCGCCCCCGCCGCGACCCCGGCGCCGTCCTCGGCGCAGGACGGCCAGGCGAGGAAGGCCCCCACCGCGAAGAAGGCCCCCGCGGCCAAGAAGCCCGCGACGCCGGGCAAGCCCGCTTCCTGAGCGGCCGGACAGCACGGGCCGGGCACGCACGGCGTGCCCGGCTCGTTGTGCCGGTACGGTGGGAGCCGACGACGGAGGTGGACGGCCATGCTGGTTACAGGTTTCCTGGGCGTGCTGGGACTACTGTCCTGGGCTCTCTTCCTGCTCGCGCTCTTCGCACTCGTTGACGCCGCGATCCATCGGCAGGACGCCTACCGCGCGGCCGACAAGAAGACCAAGGCGTTCTGGCTGATCATCCTCGGCATCGCCGCCGTGGTGATGAAGCTCTTCTCGATCTTGTCGTTCCTGCCGGTCATCGGCCTGATCGCGGTGATCGTGTACATGGTGGACGTGCGGCCGAAGCTGCGCGAGGTGGCGGGCAAGGGCGGCCCCAGGCGGCGCGGCGGCAGCAGCAGCGACGGCCCGTACGGCCCCTTCAACCGCTGACCCGGACCGTTGCCCCCGGCCGCCTGACCGGCCGGGTCCGTCCGATCAGGCGCCCGACTCCAGCAGCATGAGGGCGACGTCGTCCGTCAGCTCCCCGCCGTTGAGTTCGCGTACCTCCGTCATGGCCGCGTCCAGCAGCTCCTCGCCGGTGAGCCCGGCGGACAGCTGCCGCCCGACCAGCTCGACCATGCCCTCCTGGCCCAGCCGCTGCGCGCCGAGGCCGATCCGGCCCTCGATGAGCCCGTCGGTGTAGAGCATCAGGCTCCAGGCCTCGCCCAGTTCGAAGCGCGCGCCCTCCCAGCAGTCCTTCTGCGGCAGCAGCCCGAGCGCCGGTCCGCCGTGCTCGTACGGCAGCAGCTGGGGCGCCATCCCGGACAGCGACACCAGCGGTGCCGGGTGGCCGGCCAGCCAGAGGTCGGCGGCACGGCCGTCCGGGCTGATGTCGACCTGGCAGAGGGTCGCGAAGATCTCCTCGTCGGACCGCTCGTGCTCCAGGACCTGCTGGAGCGTGCCCAGCAGGGCGGCACCGCACAGTCCGGCCAGCGTCAGCGCGCGCCAGGCGATGCGCAGCTCCACGCCGAGGGCGGCCTCGTCCGGACCGTGGCCGCAGACGTCGCCGATCATCGCGTGCACGGTGCCGTCCGGGGTGCGGACGGTGTCGTAGAAGTCGCCGCCGAGCAGGGCCCGGCTGCGCCCGGGCCGGTAGCGGGCCGCGAAGCGCAGGTCGGCGTCGTGGAGCAGCGGGGTGGGGAGCAGCCCCCGTTCCAGCCGCGCGTTCTCCTGGGCGAGCAGCCGGGTCTCGGTCAGCTGGCGCTGCGCGACGTCGGCGCGCTTGCGCTCCACGGCGTAACGGATGGCCCGGGTCAGGTGGGAGGGGTCCAGGTCGGCCGGGGTCAGATGGTCCTGGGCGCCGACGCGGACGGCCTCGGCGGCGCGTTCGGCGTCGGTGTCGGTGCCCGCGGTCAGCACCAGTACGGCGGTGCGCGGGGCGAGGCGCAGCAGCTGCCGCAGGCTGTCCATCGCGTCCGGGGCGTCCTCGGCGGGGCGGGCGGGGAGCTCCAGCAGGATGCAGTTGACGTCGTCGCGGAGCAGCCGTTCGGCCTCGGTCAGGTTGCGGGCGCGGCGGATGCGGACGCGCGTGCCGGAGACGTCCAGCAGGTCGGGGACGGTGAAGGCGCCGGTGGGGTCGTCACCGATGACGAGCAGGGTCAGGGCAGGGGAGGTCCGGCCGTCGGCCGGCGGTGTTTCCTGGCGCGGCCCCGGCACGGCGGCGTACCGGTCGGTGCGCCGCTCGGTCGCGGACATCGGCGACATCGGACAATTCCTTCCCTCCCCCCGAGGGCAACGTCCCGGAGCGGTCGGATCGGTCGGATCGGTTGCTCAGCTCCGAGCACACTGAAGGGCGACCATAGCGGTAGCGCCCGGCGGCAGGGGAGGCCCCGTTGGTAAACCGCCCGTGTCATATGCGGTTCTGAGCTGCGGATTTCGGCCTCCGGAGGACGAACCGGGCATGACCAACGTCACGTTTGGTCCGCCGGGGCGTGGTGCACGTCACGCGGCCGGGGTCACAGGACACAGGTCACAGCGGGGCGCGCCGGCCCGGCGCGGCCCCGTACCGGTCAGCCGGGGCGCACGACCCCGAGGACGGGCATCGACCCGGCCCCCGCCACCGTGATCCGCCGCCCGGGGCGCGGCGCGTGGACGATCGCGCCATCGCCCACGTAGATGCCGACGTGACTGGCGTCGTCGAAGTAGACGACCAGGTCCCCCGGGCGCATCGCCGCCACGGGCACGTGCGGCAGGAGCCGCCACTGCTCCTGCGAGGTGCGCGGGATGCCGACCCCGGCGGCGCGCCAGGCGGCCCGGGTCAGTGCGGAGCAGTCGTACGCGGCCGGGCCGTCCGCTCCCCATGCGTAGGGCTTGCCGATCTGGGCCGAGGCGAAGGCGACGGCGGCCGCGCCCTGCCGGGTGGCGCCGGCGGCGTCGCGGCGCAGGCGCGTGGCGGCGTCGGTGCGCAGCCAGGAGACCTGGGAACGGTAGGCGGCCTCGTCCTCCAGCCCTTCCAGCCGTGCCCGTTCCCGGGCCTCCAGGCCGGCGAGCAGGCGCTTCGCGCGGTTCAGCCGGGCGGTGACCTCCCGCTCGGCGTCGGCAGCCGCCTTCTGGCCGGCCATGAGGCGCTCCCAGGCGACGGTGGCGGCGCGGGCGTAGGCGCCCAGCTCCGCGGTGGTCGTGCGCAGTTGCCCGATGGTGGCGTCGGCGGCCCGTGCGCCGCGGTCGGCGAGGGCGAGTCCGCCGAGGAAGGCGTCCGGGTCGTCGCTGAGCAGCAGGCCGGCCCCGGGGCCGATGCCGCCGCCGCGGTACTGGGCACGGGCGAGCGCGCCCGCCTGGGCGGTGAGGGTGCGCAGCCGGGTCTGCTCGCGGTCGATGACGCGGGCGAGCGCCACGATCTGCTCCTGCTGGGCGAGGACCCGTTCGTGCGCGGAGTTGTAGGTGTCGGTGGCGCGTTCGGCCTGCCGGTAGAGGGCGCCGACCTCGGCCCGTACGTCCTGGAGGGTGCGGCGCTGCGGGGGCGGATCGGCGTGCGCGACCGGTACGGGGGCGGCGAGGAGCAGCAGCGCGGTACAGGCCAGGCCGGCCGTACGCTTCATGCGGGCACCTCCGCAAAATATCTGACGGTCCGTCACGTGGCTGTGGATGGTGCCACGGAAGGCGTGAATCGGCCAGAGCCGCGGGCTGTCGCATCGTGCTGCGGCGCCGTGCCGGCCCGGCCGGGGCGTGTTGGGTGGCGGGCCGGAAACCGCCCCGGTGCGACGGGGGCCGGGGGCGGTGGTGTGAGGCGGGGGTGGATCAGGCGCGATCCCCGGCACATCCCCGGGGCGGGGTCGCGCCCCGGATCGGCAGGGTGGCGCGGGGCGCGGCCGGAGGGCCGGGCCGGGGTTCCCGGTGGGGGTGCCCGCGGTGGTGGGCGGATCCGGCGCACGCCCAGGCGGGCGGCGTCACGCAGTCCGGCCGCGGCCGGACGTGACCCCTGACCGGCGGGGTGCGGGGCCGCGCGTCCGGAGCACGGGATCGGCCCGGTACCGGATCAGCCCGGCGCCGGGGCCAGCGCCTCCCAGCGGACGGTCACCTCGCCCTGGCGCCAGCGGGCCGCGGTGTCCGTGACCGGCCAGCCGCCCGGGCCCGCCAGGCTGCGCACCGCGCGGATCCAGCGCTGCCGCGCGCCCAGGGAGGCGAAGGGTGCGGCGGCCGCCCACGCGCGGTCGAAGTCGCCGAGGAACGCGTGCACGGGTTCGCCCGGCACATTGCGGTGGATCAGCGCCTTGGGCAGCCGCTCCGCCAGGTCGGAAGGGCGTTCCAGCGAGCCGAGCCGGGTGGCGAAGGTCACCGTGCGCGGTCCCTCGGGGCCGAGCGCGACCCACACATGGCGGCGGCCGATCTCGTCGCAGGTACCCTCGACCAGCAGCCCGTCCGGCGCGAGCCGGGCCCGCAGCCGCGTCCACACCTCGGCGACCTGCTCCTCGTCGTACTGGCGCAGCACGTTCGCCGCCCGGATCAGGGCCGGTCTGCGGCCGTCGGGGAGGGGCACCTCGAAGCCGCCGTGCGCGAAGGAGAGCCCTTCGCGGGCGTACGGCCGGGCGGCGGCCACCCGGGCCGGGTCGATCTCGATCCCGACGACCTCGGCGTCGGGGCGCGCGGTGCGCAGCCGTACCAGCAGTTCCAGGGCGGTCCAGGGCGCCGCCCCGTAGCCCAGGTCCACGGCGAGGGGGTCGTCGCTGCGGCGCAGCGCGGCCCCGTGCTGGGCGGCGATCCAGCGGTCCATGCGGCGCAGACGGTTGGGGTTGGTCGTTCCCCGGGTCACCTCGCCGACCGGCCGTGTCGCACGCATGCGACGAGCCTATGCGAGCCCCCGGGCGGCGGATCCGGGCCGGGTCGAGGGTCACGCTTTGGCAAAGCGGAAATGGATCTAGGCCGTCCGCTGGTTGAGACCGTTGATGGGTGGCGTCCGCTCCGCCGCCCGCGCAGAAGTGGAGGACGCGACGTGAGCCAGTACGTGGCGAAGGTCCTGGCCGGTGGTGGGCACCGCCGGCTGCGGCGCCATGCCGGTGGGCGCCGTCCGCGGCGCGTGGCCATGCTCAGCGTGCACACCTCGCCCCTCCATCAGCCCGGCACCGGGGACGCGGGCGGCATGAACGTCTACATCGTCGAGCTGGCCAAGCGGCTCGCGGAGGGCCCCGGCGTGGAGGTGGAGATCTTCACCCGCGCCACCACCGCCGCCCTGCCGCCCACGGTCGAGCTGGCCCCCGGGGTCCTGGTGCGGCACGTGGACGCCGGCCCGTACGAGGGCCTGAACAAAGAGGACCTCCCCGCGCAGCTGTGCGCCTTCACCCACGGGGTGATGCACGCCGAGGCCAGCCACCGGCAGGGCCACTACGACCTGGTGCACTCGCACTACTGGCTCTCCGGCCACGTCGGCTGGCTCGCCGCCGAGCGCTGGGGCGTCCCGCTCGTCCACGCCATGCACACCATGGCCAAGGTCAAGAACGCCGCGCTCGCCGAGGGCGACACCCCCGAGCCCACGGCCCGGGTCATCGGCGAGACGCAGATCGTCGGTGCCGCCGACCGGCTGATCGCCAACACCGCCGAGGAGTCGGACGAGCTGATCCGGCACTACGAGGCCGACCCCGGCAAGGTCGCCGTCGTCCACCCCGGGGTGAACCTGGACCGCTTCCGGCCGGACGCCCACGGCGGCCGGGCCGGGGCCCGCGCGCGCCTCGGCCTGCCGCAGGACGCGGTGATCCCGCTCTTCGCCGGCCGGATACAGCCCCTCAAGGCGCCCGACATCCTGCTGCGCGCCGCGGCGATCCTGCTCGCGGAGGATCCCTCGCTGCGCGACCGCCTCGTCGTCCCCGTCGTCGGCGGGCCGAGCGGCAGCGGCCTGGCCAAGCCCGAGCGGCTGCACAAGCTCGCCGCCCGGCTCGGCATCTCCGACCTGGTGCGCTTCCAGCCGCCGGTCGCCCAGGACCGGCTCGCGGACTGGTACCGGGCGGCGTCCGTGCTGGTCATGCCCTCGTACAGCGAGTCGTTCGGGCTGGTGGCCATCGAGGCCCAGGCCTGCGGCACGCCGGTCGTGGCGGCATCGGTCGGCGGGCTGCCGGTGGCCGTGAAGGACGGCGAGACCGGCTTCCTCGTCGCGGGCCACGACCCGGCCGACTACGCGCGCGCCCTGCGCCGCTTCGTCGAGCACCCGCAGCTCGTGCCCGCCATGGGCTCGGCCGCGGCCAGGCACGCGGAGTGCTTCGGCTGGGACGCGGCCGCCACCAGGACCGCCGAGGTGTACGCGGGTGCGATGGCCGAGCACCGGCGTCGCCTACGATCGCCGCATGGGTGAGCGGGAGCAGACGGCGGCGCGCGCGGCGGTCGAGCAGGCACTGGAGGACGCGGAACTCGGCTGGGAGACCGGCGCCGGGGGCGAGTACGTCGTCAAGCTCCCCGGCACGCGCAAGCTCTCCACCACCGTCGCCCTGGCCGTGGGACGGCACACCCTGACGGTCAACGCCTTCGTCGTGCGCCGCCCCGACGAGAACCACGAGGCGTTCTACCGCTGGCTCCTGGAGCGCAACACCCGGCTGTACGGGGTGGCCTACGCCATCGACGCGCTCGGTGACGTCTACCTCTCCGGCCGGCTGCCCCTGGTCGCGGTGACGCCCGAGGAGGTCGACCGGGTGCTGGGCGCCGTCGTGGAGAACGCCGACGGCAGCTTCAACACGCTGCTGGAGCTGGGCTTCGCCGACGCGATCCGCAAGGAGCACGCCTGGCGGACGGCGCGCGGCGAATCCACCCGCAACCTCGACGCGTTCACGCATCTGATCGGCAAGGCGGACAAGAGCGCCGAGTAGCCCTCCCTCGCCGCGCGCCCTCTCCAGCCCTCGCCAGCCCTCGCAGGGCCGGTTCCACCCCGTTCCCGGGGTCTTCCCAGGGATCGCCGCTCCGTGGCACCCTCATGCCCGTCGCACATCTGAATGTTGTTCAGATACGTGAAAGGCGGGTTCTGTTCATGGCCATCAGCCGCAGACGCATCCTGCAGGCCGGCGGCGCCCTCGCGGTCGTCCCCCGGCCCACCGCCGTCCCGGCCCCCGGGCGGCCGGACCCGACCGGACCGCCCGAGGAGCTGTGGGCGGAGTTCACCCGCGCCCCGCACACCCATCCACAGATCCCCTGGGTCGGCCAGGCCGGCTGCGCGGGCGGCACCCGGCACTTCCCCCGGCGCCCGGTTCGCGCGGACGTCCTGCGGTACGGCGCCCGCCCCGACGGAAGCGCCGACGCCGCGCCCGCCATCAACCGGGCGATCGAGCACGTCGGCGCGAGCGGCGGAGGCACGGTCCTGCTCCCGGCCGGCACGTACCGCATCGACGACGTCGTCCGGATCGGCCACAGCGGCGTCACCCTGCGCGGAGCGGGCAGCGGGGCCACCGTGCTGCGCGCCGGACGGTCCCTCTCCGAGGCCATCGGCCCCTACGGCAGCCGCTACGGCGGCACCAAGTCCGCCTGGTCGTGGGCGGGCGGCCTGGTCTGGGTCTGCCCCACCGACCGCTACCGCACCCTCATCGACGCCATCCGCGCCCAGGACTGGCCGTTCGAGGGCTGGACCGGCAACCGCCGCGACGAATGGCGCCCGCTCGCCCGGATCACCGGCACCGCCCGGCAGGGGGACCGCACCGTCACCGTGGACACCCCCGGAGCGCTCCGCCCCGGCGACCGGGTGATGCTGCGGCTGTCGGACCCCGACGACCACAGCCTGCTCGACCACATGGCGGGCGACGTCGAGGGCACCGCCACGTACGACTGGTCCGACAAGAGCAAGGTGCTCAGCTACGTGCCCTACGAGTGGCCGGTGCGGATCGCCGCCGTCCACGGCCGGCGCGTCACGCTCGCGCAGCCCCTGCCGCTGGACGCCCGGCCCGCGTTCGAACCGATGCTCACCACGCTGGTCACCCCCGTCGTCGGCAGCGGCGTCGAGGGCCTCACCATCGAACTGCCGGACATCCCGCAGGCCCCGCACCTGCTCGACACCGGCTGGAACGGACTGGCCCTGCAGTGCGCCTGGGACTGCTGGGCCGACGACGTCACCGTCGTCAACGCCGACAACGGCTTCCTGCTGGTTGCGGCGAAGGGCGTCACCCTGCGCCGCACCCGCGTGTCCGGACGCGGCGGCCACCACCCGTACGCCTGCCGCGAGGGCGCCCACGACAACCTGGTCGAGGACTTCGTCATCGACCCCCGCACCGTGCCGGCCCCCGCGGGCACCCAGTTGCACGGCATCAACGTCGAGGGCCTGTCCAGTTACAACGTCTGGTCGCGCGGGCGGATGGCGATGGGCACCTTCGACACCCACCGCGGACTGCCGTTCGCCAACGTCCGCACCGGGATCACGGTGAACAACGACGGCTCGCACGGGGGCGACGCGTCGGCGGGACCGCTGTACGGGGCGCGCTTCGCGCACTGGAACGTCACCGTCACCAACGGCCGGGCCGGCTGCGTGAAGATCGACGACGTCGCCCCGTGCAGCGCGACCGTCGGCATCTCCGAGGTCACCGCCTTCGGCCAGGTCGACGTCCCCGACTTCACCGGGCCGCTGAACTCGCGGCTCGCCTCGTACGGGAACCCGGCGGTCACCCCGCCGAACCTGTACGAGGCGCAGCGCGCCCTGCGCAAGGCCTAGCAGTCCGCCGTCGGCTCCGGCTCCGGTATCCGCGCCGGGGCCGGCGGCACCGCGTCCACCGGCGCGGCCTGCATGCCGCGCTCCCGCAGCAGCAGCCAGTAGCCCGCGCCGGCGACCGTGCCGACCACGGCGCAGGCCCCCCACACCACGCCGCCGCCCCAGCGGTCCAGCGCCACGCCGCCCAGCAGCGGGCCGGCGAACGCCGCCGCGGGCCAGGACAGGGAGTACATGCCCTGGTAGCGCCCGCGCGCGTGGGCCGGCGCCAGGTCGGCGACGAGCGACATCGAGGCCGGCGCGTGCAGGATCTCGCCGATCGTCCACACCGCGACCGCCAGCGCGTAGAACGGGACCGAACCGGCGAAGGCGGTGAGCCCGAAGCCCCAGCCCATCAGCAGCGTGCCGGCGGTCAGCAGCGCCGCCACGCTCCGCCGTTCGACGAGCCGGGTGAGCGGGAGCTGCAGGAGCACGATGAGCAGGCCGTTGAGCCCGATGACCAGGCCGTACTCGCTCGCGGAGAAGCCCTGGCGGCCCATGTCGACCGAGAGGGTCGTCGAACCCTGCTGGGTGACCGTGCCCAGGAGGAACGTCAGCGCGACGAACGCCATGAAGCGCCGGTCGCGCAGCACGACCCCGAGGCCGACCCGGGACTTCCCGCTCCCGGCGGCGGCTGCCGCCGTTGCCGCCGCCGCTTCGGGCTCCCGGCCCGGCATCGACTCCGGCACCTTGGCGTAGATCACCAGTGCGCAGAGCACCGTCATGAAGGCGTCGCCCAGGAACAGCCAGAGGTAGCCCTGCGAGGCGATGAGTCCGGCCGCCGCCGAGGAGACGGCGAAGCCGATGTTGATCGCCCAGTAGTTGAGCGAGAACGCCCGCACCCGGTCCGCGGCGGGCACCACGTCCGCCATCATCGCCTGCACCGCGGGGCGCGAGGCGCTGCTCGCCACGCCGATCACGGTCGCCACCGCCGCGATCTGCGCCTGCCCGTCGACGAAGGCGAGCGTCGCCGTGCCGGCCGCGGCCGCGACCTGCGCCAGCAGCATCGTCGAGCGCCGCCCCATCCGGTCGGTCAGCACCCCGCCGACGACCGCGCCGACGGCGCCGCCGAGGCCGTACAGGGACGCGACGAGACCGGCGTAGGTGGCCGAGTAGCCCCGGTCGAGGGTCAGGTAGAGGGCGAGGAAGGTGACGACGAAGCCGCCGAGCCGGTTGACCAGCGTGCTGGTCCACAGCCACCAGAAGGTCCGGGGGAGTCCCGACACGGTCTCCCGTACGGCACGTCTGACATCGGGCACGGCGGCTGCTCCTCGCGGCGTTCGGGGCGGCATAGGCGTAATGGCGTAATGGGCCAGCTTGGCCTGCGCAGCTTACATCCGCCCTCCGGAGGGCACCAAGAGGTTTTCTCTTAGACTCCATGGCATGGCAGAAGCTCCCTACAAGCTGATCCTCCTCCGCCACGGCGAGAGCGAGTGGAACGCGAAGAACCTCTTCACCGGCTGGGTCGACGTCAACCTCAACGAGAAGGGCGAGAAGGAGGCGGTCCGGGGCGGCGAGCTGCTGAAGGACGCCGGACTCCTCCCCGACGTCGTCCACACCTCCCTCCAGAAGCGCGCGATCCGCACCGCGCAGCTGGCCCTCGAGGCCGCCGACCGGCACTGGATCCCCGTCCACCGCAGCTGGCGCCTCAACGAGCGCCACTACGGCGCCCTCCAGGGCAAGGACAAGGCGCAGACCCTCGCCGAGTTCGGCGAGGAGCAGTTCATGCTCTGGCGCCGCTCCTACGACACCCCGCCGCCGCCGCTCGAGGACGGCACCGAGTTCTCCCAGAGCGACGACCCGCGCTACGCCTCCATTCCGCCGGAGCTGCGCCCGCGCACCGAGTGCCTGAAGGACGTCGTCGAGCGCATGCTGCCGTACTGGTACGACGGCATCGTCCCCGACCTCCTCACCGGCCGCACCGTCCTGGTCGCCGCCCACGGCAACAGCCTGCGCGCCCTCGTCAAGCACCTCGACGGCATCTCCGACGCCGACATCGCGGGCCTGAACATCCCCACCGGCATCCCGCTCTCCTACGAGCTCGACGCCGACTTCCGCCCCGTCACCCCGGGCGGCCGCTACCTCGACCCCGAGGCGGCCGCGGCGGCGATCGAGGCCGTGAAGAATCAGGGCAAGAAGAAGTAGCCCGACGCGATCAAGCCCCCTACCTGCGGTTTCTCCGCGGGGAGGGGGCTTGTCGCCGCTCTGGGGCCGTCTCTGGGCCGTCAGCCCGTTGATCGGGCCGTGCTCAGTCCTTCAGAAACTCCGGCTCCGGCCGTTCTCTCGTCTCCGCGTGTGCTCGCACCTCGCGGAGGGCCGACACGGCTGCCGCAGCGTCTTCCTCGGGCACGCCGGCGAGGAGCCAGCCCGATCCGCAACCAGCGTACGGACCCCGATCTCTCACCCCAAGGGCCAGACCTCAAACTCTCTCCACACCACCCGCGTGGGACATGTACGGCATCATGATGGCCAGGCTGTGCAGGGAGGGGGCTCGGTGGTAGAGCGGCATGGCACGCGCAAGGGGTGGCAGCACTGGGTCCGGCTGACGCTACCGATATTCAAGGCGGCGAGCGTACTGCCATGGTGGTTGTATCTACTCTTCTGGATTCAGCTCGCGATCTCACTCTGGTTGACCTTCTGGACCTCGATGACCGGTCCCCTCATCTTCCTTCCGGTGCTGTCCTACGGGGCCATCTTCAACTGGCATCGCAGCCGGAGTACGTCGTAAGGAGTCCGGCTCCGTCCGAGCCACCCCCGCGGTCGTGCCATATCCGTCCCAGAAGGGGCGGGATCCCACGGGGCATCAGGGTGCGCGAGGGTACGTACTGCCGGACTCTGCGCAGGACAGAAAACTTCAGGTCAGCCTTGGGTCCACCCAACCTCGCTCCTAAAGCGGTGGCCGTCGGCAGCATCCCCTACTGGGTGTCGAGTTGGCGCCGGGCGAAGAGGATTCCCCCGAGGGTGCTCTCGGCTGAGCTGAGAGTCATCTGTGCCTCGACCGTGAAGCCGGCATCGTTGAGCCAGGCGGCCACTTGCCCAGGCTGACGGCGATGGACGTAGACCTTCATCGGGTGGCCGCCATAACCTTGGGTTTTCAGCCGTGGCTCATCACCGACATGGAAGCTGAGCAGCAGGGGGCCGCCGGGCCGTAAAACTCGCCGAAAGTGCCTGAGAACCGAGCCGATCTCGTCGTCGGGGACGTGGATCAGCGAGTACCAGGCAACCAGGCCGGCCATCGAGGCGTCGGCAAGGTCGAGGTCTGTCATGGAACCGACCTCGAACCGTAGGCCGGGGTGATCACGCCGAGCTATCTCGATCATCGCGGGCGACAGATCGATTCCGAGCGTGTCCACGCCCAGTTCATGCAGGTAGGCCGTAATCCTCCCTGGCCCGCATCCCACGTCCGCAACCGGCCCCGCGCCTGTGGCGCGCACGAGGTCGGCGAAGAGCGCCAGGACCATGCGTTCGTAGGGCGTTTCATCCAGAAGGTTGCGCACCTGGTCCGCATAGTTGGTGGCGACTGTGTCGTAGGACGTCCGGGTGTCCAACAACCAGCCTTCAGCGCTCATGCCCAGACACGGTAGTCGCTGCCAGGGGTACCGGATGCTGCCCGGCCGAACTCCCGACATGGTGACCACCGACCATGCGGTACAGCAACCAAGCACAGCAACCATCGTGACCGCAGCCGACCGACATTGCCCCGGACGACCGGCTGAGCTGCTGAGCAGACCTCAGCGACCGTCGCGCCCATAGTTCGCATCGAGAGGGTCAGTGGTTCGAATCCCGTCAGTCCCACAGACTGCCTGATTTGTGAGCGCGTACGGGACCCGATCTCTCGCCCCATGGCAGCTCCAGCCCAAAGCCGCTACGCACCGGCCCCAGACGCGCGGCAGGTCAGCGCCATTCCGCTACAGCTCAGGAGGGGTTTCGGCACCCCAGGGGTCGACCCCGAGGCCGATGAACCGACTGTGATCTCGGTCGTGAAGGAATCGCGCTCCGCTGTAGGGCAGGTCGAAGGTCCAATGCTCGGGCAAGTCACGTGCCGCGTAGCGGCAGAGCAGCTCGACCATGCCGCAGTCGAAATGTGCCCAGCAGTCGGGGGTAGCCCAGTGCCGGCGCCAAATCACCGTGGTCCAGTTGTTGGGGTCTGGTGAGTCCGCGCGCCAGCACAGCAGGTCCGCATCCACGGTATAGCCCCAGGCAACGAGGAGTTCGGGTTCCTCGTACTCCAGCTCTTCGGCCGTGAACTCGGCGGTTGCCGTGTCCTCCTCGATGGTGGAGCCCTTGCGATACACCTCCTGGACGGGCGGGATGACACCGAGGTGGCCGTCGAATACGCCCTGGCCGTAGACGCGCATGAACTGCTTGTAGTCGTCGGGGAATCCTCGCGGATACCGCTTGGCAAGCCCGTCCCAGTCCACCGTGTTTCCGCCCTTGGCCGGAGCCGTGACCAAAGACATGAGGCGCGTCATGGACTCGCCAGGGGGCTGCTGCATTGTCTCTCCGCTGTTGGATCGCGGCGTCGAGGTCTACCCGAACACCCTGCCGATCTCGTATCTGCGGCGACTCTACTTCCAAAGCTCCACCCCCGATTGTTCATGCGGCCAGTCGGGTATCCGGGCCGTCTCTGGGCCGTCCGAGGTAGCTCAACAGCGGCCAATGACGACCAATGACACCCACTCCGGCGTACCGAAGCGCCGCTCGGACCAGCGAAAACGCAGGTCGCCAACTTCTCGGGCAAGACCCGGGGCAAGAAGAAGTAACTTTCGCGATCATGCCCCTGATCCGTGCTTTCGGTGCGGATCGGGGGCATTTTCGTGGTCTGGGACCTCCCTGGAACCTCAGCCCGTGTGATTCTGCGGGCGGAGAGCCCGTCCGAGAGCCTTCCGGGACCGCTTCCGGCCGCTTGGCATGAGGTGCGCGTACGCCTAAGGCGTCAGGGACTCCCCCCAAAGCCGATACGTCGACCTCTGCTCTGGTCTCACCACTTTCCCGCGAGCACCCGGATGCGGTGGCCCAGCACCTTTCCGAAGGCGGCAGTGAAGTGGGGATCAAGGGGCGGCCAGTCGTCGAACTGGAAGCCGAGGTGGGCGAAGGCGAAGTAGTCGTGCGTCCACTCCCAGTCGGGAAGCGGAGCGCGACGAGCGCAAGCCGGGCAGCCGAGGTCAGCCGCGCCCGTGGTGTACCAGGTGCCGACGACCTCAGTGGACCAGGCGGAGGTCGCGCTATGGCAGCGGGGACAGATCGCGGAAGGGACGTCGCCCGGACCGGCGAGGAAGACGGTACGACCCGCCACAACCTGCACTTCCCCGCCGGGCTCCTCCTCCAGCTCCTTGATCCGGGCCCGCCAGTCCCACGGGACCAGGTCGACGGCCTCCCGCCAGCGTGGCCCGGCCAACTGCACCGCACTGTCTTGCCACGGCACCAGGCGGATGAATCCCTCCGCCTCCAGCCACTCCCTACCGCGCTCGCCCCACGCCACCGCTTCCCCCGCTGAGGCATCCAGGTCCACAACGGTCTGCCGGTAGGTCCCCATGGCCTTCCCCCCCGTCTTCATGATTGTTCCGGGCCGACACCGGCCACAGGTTGGGCGCGCGACCCGTGCGCGCCCCCGTGTCGTGAGGGCACCCCTTCTGCCCAGCGCCTTCGCCGGCCACTGTGGCGAGCGTGGGATGTGAACCCATGGTGACATCGCTGCCATGGCGGATTCCGAGATCGTTCGTCGATTCGGCTGGTCCAGTCTGCGAGGGTGCACGGATGCTGACCGAAGATGAAGCCAGGACGCTTGTGCTGCGGGAGCTCGCACGGATGTCAGAGGCGCGCCCCTGGGACCTTGCGATCGCCGGTGTCAAACCCGTGTCGTTCGGCTGGGTGTTCTACTGGTGCGCGCGACAGGACATCGGTCGCCCCGCCGGCACGCGGCCGACCCTCGGCGGGAACGCCCCCTTCTTGGTGGACCGTGAGAACGGGCGGCTCGTTCAGAGAGGGACAGGCGTACCCATGTCCCAGCAGATCGCGGACTATGAGCGACGGCTACGGCGTGAGGCTCACGCCCGGAACGCGGCGGCGAAGCGCGCGAGGCAGCAGGGAAGTACAGCGGCCGACACGGCCAGTAGGGATTCCGACGGGCCATGAGGTGCCCAAAGGCAGGCTCGGCGCGGCATGGTTGTCGGACCGCGTGCGGTCCGGCGTCATCGTGCGGTCACCGGGGACCCGGGAACCGGGCCGATCGACGCGACTTCCGTCCGAGAGGGGCACCGAGTGAAACCCGTGACGACCGATCGCCTCCTGCTGCGCCTGCCGGCCGAGGACGATCTCGACCCGCTCCTCGCGATGAACGCCGACCCGGAGGTGATGAGGTACATCGGCGACGGCTCGGTCCGGCCGCCGGACCGTGAGCAAGCCGCACGCGGCATCGCGCTGGCTCGTCGGGAGTGGGACGAACGGGGATTCGGCATGCTGTCCCTCATCGTGCGGGAGACCGGACGGTACGCCGGGTGGGTCACTTTGACCGTGCCCGCCTTCCTGCCGCAGATCCTGCCCGCGGTGGAGATCGGCTGGCGGCTGGCGCGCGAGCAATGGGGGCACGGCTACGCCACCGAGGCGGCGCGCCCGCTGCTGCGTTTCGGACTCGACGACTGCGCCCTCGACCGGGTCGTCGGCATCCGCCACGTCGAGAACCTTCGCTCGGAACGGGTGATGGACAAGCTGGGCATGCGGTTCGAGTTCGAGACCGTCGTACCCGCGCACGGCCGGCCGGTGGCGGTGCACGCGATCACGAAGCCCGTCGCCCGGCCCGGGCGCGCCTGACCGCGCGGGTGTTGGGTCGGCTGCACATGGCAGGGCGTGCCCGACTCGGTCGCCGGGCCGCCGCTTTCGGCGGCGCCGGGTCATCCGTGCGAAGATCGCGCCTGCGGCCGCCGGGTCGCACATTTGTCGCATGGGGGGCCCTGCTGTGGATGTCATCGGATGGACCGTGTTGGCGCTCTACTGGCTGCTGACCTTCGGCTCCGGTATCGCCGCCCTCTGCGCCGGCTGGGTCGCCCCGTGGCTCAGGAGGACGGTGTCGTCGCCGCGCCTCAGCGGCTGGGCGGACGTCTGCGCGGGCTTCGGAGGCACGCTCGCCGTGGGCCCGGTCCACCGTCACCTGGGCGGGTCGCCGATGTCGGTGGTCGCCACGACCGTGGGCTTCTGCCTCATCCTCGGCGCGTTCGGTCTCTACCGGCGGTCCTACCGTCCGGCGCCGGCCGGGGCGGCGGAGGCGCCCGACGCCGTGCCGCAGCGGACCGCGGCAGCCGCCGTCCCCGCGACGGCCGACTCCCATCAGCCGTAGGCGCAGCGGGACTTCGTTCCCTCACGACCGTGGTGCACCGGCGCCCGACGGGACATGCTGTGCGCATGGAGGACGAGCCCCTGGAGCAGTGGCTGCGACGGCGCGAGGAACGGCAGGCACGGAAGGTGGGCCGGCTCCGTGCCGGCACGCTTGCACCTGGGCCGCCGCGGGGTGCTCACGTGGCACCGGACGCCCCGCGTCTGATCTCGCGGTGGGACGGCCATGCCTGGCAAGCGGTTGCCGTCGTCGCCGACCTTGCGGAAGCCAGGGCCGTCCTGCGCGCGGCGCGGAACGGCCGGCGGGCGGCCCCTCCGGCCGGAGGCGACGCCGCGGCCGCGCACCCTCCCGCGGCGGCCGCCGACAGGCGGGAGGCGAGGCTGCGGGCGCTGCTGGACGAGTAGCCGGCCCCCGGTGTGCGCACCGCCGCTCAGGAGTAGAAGCCCCGGCCGAACTCCTCGGACGGGTGGGCGAATTCGTCCGGGCGCTCCCTGCGCAGCACTTCGTACCGGGCTGAGACCACGTCGATCGCCTCGTGGATCGAGCAGCCGGGTGTTTCCCGGATCGTCAGCAGCGCGGGCATGATCCGGTGGTCGAGGATGTCGCGGTCCACCCTCGCCGGCAGTACGGTCACGGGTCCTCCCAAGTCGCCGTCCCGGCAGCGGAGTACAGCGATCGCGCGGGCGGCGGTCAACCGGATTCGCCCCGCGCCGGAGCCCGCCGGGGCGGTGTCGGCGGCCGTCGCTAGCATCGGCGGCAGCCTTGGGGGAGGCCGCCGGGGGTACACCGGCGAATTCGTCCTGGCGGCCGCGACACCCCGTTGGAGCGGCCGCCCGTGCCCGACCCGAAGGAGAGGACCCCGTGGAGATCGACCCTGAGACCGACCCTCAGACCGACCCCCTCGCCCACCCCGGTCACCGTCCCGCTCCCGGCAGCCCGCACGGCGCCGCAGTGGAGAAGGCGGTGCTGGACCTCCCCCGCGACGGGCACCTGGTGCTGGAGTGCGCCGCGGACGAGCAGTGCTACGTCCAGGTATGGCGCCGCCCGGACGGCACGTACCAGCTCGAGTACCGCGACCGCGCCCCCGCGGAGCACTACCGGACGCACACCGTCTCGGCGCAGGAGGTCATCGCGGCGCTTCAGGGCTGGACGGCGGGCGGGCCCGCCTGGCGGGACGCCTTTTCATGGGAGTCGATCGGCTCTTGGTTCGCCGATTCCTAGGGGCCTAAGGTCGTTTCCCGTGACCGAGCCCTCCCTGCATCCCGCCTCGACGGCCAGTGCCTACGACTCCGTCGCCGTCCTCTACGCCGAGCTGTTCAGCAACTGGCTCGGCTCGCTCCCGCTGGACCGCGCGCTGATCGCGGCCTTCGCCGACTCCGTTCTGGCGGCCGGCGGCGGGACCGTCGCCGACCTCGGCTGCGGCCATGGATACGTCACCGCGCACCTCCGGGACCTCGGGTTGGACGCGTTCGGCGTGGACCTGTCCCCCGAGATGATCCGCCTGGCCCGCGAGGCGCATCCGGACCTGCGTTTCGACGTCGGCTCGATGGACGCCCTGCACGACGTCGCCGACGGCGGGCTGGACGGGATCCTGTCCTGGTACTCCGTCATCCACACCCCGCCGCGCGACCTGCCCCCGTACTTCGACGAGTTCCGCCGGACGCTGGCCCCGGGCGGCCACCTCCTGCTGGGCTTCTTCGAATCCGGCGGCGGCCCCCTCGACGCGTTCGACCACAAGGTGACGACGGCCTACCGCTGGCCGATCGACGACCTCGCCGCCCTGGCGGTGTCCGCCGGTTTCACCGAGACCGGCCGCATGCTCCGCGAGCCCGGACCCGACGAGCGCTTCCGCAGGGGCCACCTGCTCATGACCCGGGACTGACGGCCGCACCGGACGAGGGGGCGGCCCTACGGGTCGGACCGGCGTCAGCGCAGCCGCGAGGAGGACAGGATCGACGCCAGGTGGGCCACGACCATGAGCCAGGTGACGGCCGCCAGCGCGGCCAGGGTCGCGGCGCTCGGGACGGTACTGCCGGTCACGGCGTCCGCGACCGCCGCCGCGAGGAGCACGAGGGAGGCCTCGATGCCGTTGGTGAGGCGGTGCACCTTGAGGGCGGAGGCGAACCGTCGCACGGCGGCGACGCCCTCCGAACGGGGCCGGGCCGCCTCGTCGTCGGCGACGGGGAGGCCCCGCCGGGCGCGGGCGACGTCGACGAGGTCGGTGGACGCCTTCAGCAGCACGACCCCCAGGGCCGTCGCGAGTCCGACCGAGGCCCAGTACGCCGAACCCTCGTGGGCCACCCGGAAGCCCGCCCCGGTCATCAGCGCCGCGTCGGCCAGGTAGGCGCCGAGGCGGTCGACGTAGATGCCGGTCGCGCTGTTCTGCCCCTTCCACCGGGCGACCTCGCCGTCCACGCAGTCGAAGAGGAGGAAGAGCTGGAAGAGCAGGGCCGCCAGTACGGCACCGGCGAGCCCCGGGACGAGCAGGGCGGCGCCCGCAGCGACGCCGCAGACGACCATGGTCCATGTCAGGGTGTCGGGGGAGATCCGGGTGCGCACCAGCTGCCGGGTCACGCGGAGCGACACGCGCCGCATGTAGAGGCGGCCCGCCCAGTGCTCGCCGTTGCGACTGCGCAGCTTCGCCTGCGGCTGGCAGACCTCGCGCAGTTCCGTCAGTGCCGGGGCAGCAGACATGACCGTTCCCTCCCGCCTCATCGGCGCACCGTGGTGATCGGCACAGGGTAGGGGACGGGCCGGCGGCGCCCGTCGGGGGCCCCCGGGACTGCGGAGCGGTGCGTCGGCCGGCACCGATGAGTTTCCGGCGCCCGAGCCGTCATGAGGAGGTACGCGCCCATGCGTCAGGAGGAGGCAGCGATGACCAGCGAGGGTTTCACCACGTGCTTGTGGTTCGACGGGAAGGCCGAGGAGGCGGCGAACTTCTACGTCTCGATCTTCAAGAACTCCGCCATCGGCACGATCGGCCGCTACAACGAGGCCGGGCCCGGGCCCGCCGGCTCCGTGCTGGCGGTGGAGTTCACGGCCAACGGCCAGAAGTTCGTGGCGCTGAACGGCGGTCCGCAGTTCACCTTCAACGAGGCGGTCTCGTTCCAGATCCGGTGCGCCGACCAGGCCGAGGTCGAACACTACTGGGAGAAGCTCACCGACGGCGGGGAGGAGGGCCCCTGCGGGTGGCTGAAGGACCGGTACGGGGTGTCCTGGCAGGTGTTCCCCGAGGTGCTGCTGGAGATGGTCGGGGACGCCGACCCGGAGAAGGCCAGGCGGGCCACGGAGGCGATGCTGTCCATGCAGAAGATGGATCTCGCCGCGCTGCGCCGCGCGTACGACGGCGTGTGACCGGGGAAGCACGGCGCCCGGGGGCCCGTCCGGATCGACCGGACGGGCCCCCGGGCGTGAAGAGCGCGGGTGGCGTGGAACGTGGAGTCAGCAGCTGCCGCCGCAGCGGCAGGGCGCTCCGGACTGGCAGCCGCATCCGCAGCCCGATCCGCAGCCGCACGCGCCGAGCAGCGGCAGTTCGCGGATGCCGGGGGACTGCGGGGTCCCCTCGGGGGACGGCTGGTCGCGGGCGGTGGGTGACGTGGGGGACTCGGGCATGGTTACCCTCCTCTGCCGTTGGCGACGGCTGCCTGCATGCCTGCCACCAGTGAACGACGTCGCACCCCGGCGCATCAACGGCGCGCGGAAGCGTTCGGCCCCTGAGGGCGCACCCGCCCCGCGCGCCGTACGGCGCCGTGAGCCCCTTCCGGACGACGGGACCCGGCTAGTCCGCGGGCATCGGGGTGGGAGGCGGGGACAGCTCGTCCGCGTGCTCGCCCGTGACGAGGTAGACGACGCGCTTGGCGACCGAGACCGCGTGGTCGGCGAAGCGCTCGTAGTAGCGGCCGACGAGCGTGACGTCGACGGCCGTCTCGATGCCGTGCTTCCAGCGGTCGTCGAGCAGGTGCTGGAAGAGCGTGCGGTGCAGCTCGTCCATGCGGTCGTCGTCCGCCTCCAGCTGCAGCGCGTCGTCGACGTCCTTGGTGACGATGACCTCGGCGGCCTTGGCCATCAGGCGCTGCCCCAGCTGGCCCATCTCCAGGATCGTGCTGTGCAGGTCGTTCGGGACGGCGGTGTTGGGGAAGCGCAGCCGTGCGAGCTTCGCCACATGCCGGGCGAGGTCGCCGGAGCGCTCCAGGTCCGCGCTCATGCGCAGGCTGGTGACGACGATCCGCAGGTCGGTGGCGACGGGCTGCTGGCGGGCGAGCAGGGTGATGGCCCGGTTCTCCAGCTCGCGCTGGAGGTCGTCCACCTTCTCGTCGGCGGCGATCACGCTCTCCGCGAGCTTGAGGTCGGCGTCGAGCAGCGCCGTGGTGGCCCGCCCGATCGCGGAGCCGACCAGCCGGGCCATCTCGACCAGGCCGTCACCGATCGAGTCGAGTTCCTCGTGATATGCGTCGCGCATCGCGTTCCTTCCGTTGCCTCTTCAGCCGTTCGAAAAGAGGATTGTCCTCCCACGCTGACACGCTCCCAACCTCGCGGGCGCACGCGTACCGCTCGAGCATCCGGAATGAACCGGTACTGACACCACGGTGAACTCTTGGCAACGCGCGTTCGAGAAGACGCTCCGACCCTGTGGGCCACTCATTTCGTCCCCCTAACCTGGGTGTATGGACGTGAACGCGGCAGTCGCCGCAGCCAGTGCGATCGCCGGGCTCTGCACCGGTGTGATCGCTGTGCTCGCGTTCCGCTGGAGCGAGCGGGAACAGGCCCGCCCCACACGCACATCCCTGCGGCCCGACGCCGCAGCCGTACTACCGCCGGGCGTGGACACGGTGCTGTCCGTGCTGCGCTCGTCGGCCGTCGTCCTCGACGAGGGCGACACGGTGGTCAAGGCGAGCTCGGCGGCGTACGCCCTCGGGCTGGTCCGCGGCGGCAGGCTCGCCGTCGACCAGATGCTGCAGATGGCCCGGGAGACCCGGCGGGACGGCGAGATACGGCAGGTGGAACTGGACCTGCCCCGCCGGGGCGCCGGCCGCGGGGAGGGCCTCGCGGTCTCCGCCCGGGTGGCACCACTGGGCTCGCGCCTGGTGCTGCTGCTGGTCGAGGACCTGACCGACGCCCGGCGCATCGAGGCGGTACGGCGAGACTTCGTCGCCAACGTCAGCCATGAGCTCAAGACCCCGGTCGGCGCCCTGTCGCTGCTCTCCGAAGCGGTGATGGACGCCAGCGACGACCCGGAGGCCGTCGAGCGCTTCGCGGGCCGGATGCAGATCGAGGCCGCCCGGCTGACCAGCCTGGTCCAGGAGATCATCGACCTCTCCCGGGTCCAGGACGACAACCCCCTCGACGACGCCGAGCCCGTCGCCGTCGACGACCTCGTCGCCGAGGCCGTCGACCGCTGCCGCCATCCGGCGAACGCCAAGCAGATCACCATGGCCACCGGCGGTGCCCCCGACCTGTACATCTGGGGCAACCGCGGCCAGCTCGCGGCCGCACTCGGCAACCTCGTCGAGAACGCGGTCAACTACAGCCCGGCCCGCACCCGCGTGGGGATCGCGGGCCGCAGGGTCGCCGCACCCAGTGGCGACCTGATCGAGATCTCCGTGACCGACCAGGGAATCGGCATCTCCGAAAAGGACCGGGACCGCATCTTCGAGCGGTTCTACCGGGTCGACCCGGCGCGTTCGCGCGCCACGGGCGGCACCGGTCTCGGTCTGTCCATCGTCAAGCACGTGGCCGCCTCCCACGGCGGGGAGGTCACGGTGTGGAGCGCCGAAGGCCAGGGCTCCACCTTCACCCTGCGGCTGCCCGAAGCCGCGGTGTCCCGGGACGGCCGGGACCGCTCCACCGCCGTGGCGGCGGAGGACGGGGAGCCCGAGCCCGGCTCCGGTTCCTCCTCCGCGCTCTACGAGACGTTTCCCGATCACATCCCCGCCCCGGAGGTCCTCCCGTGACCCGAGTACTCGTCGTCGAGGACGAAGAGTCCTTCAGTGATGCCCTGTCGTACATGCTCCGCAAGGAGGGCTTCGAGGTCGCCATCGCGGCGACCGGGCCCGACGCGCTGGACGAGTTCGAGCGCAACGGCGCCGACCTGGTCCTGCTCGACCTGATGCTGCCGGGCCTGCCCGGCACGGAGGTCTGCCGCCAGCTGCGGCTGAAGTCCACCGTCCCGGTGATCATGGTCACCGCGAAGGACAGCGAGATCGACAAGGTTGTCGGTCTCGAAATAGGAGCGGACGACTACGTCACCAAGCCCTACTCCTCCCGCGAGCTGGTCGCCCGCATCCGCGCCGTGCTGCGCCGCCGCGGCGAGCCGGAGGAGATCTCGCCCTCGGCCCTCGAGGCCGGCCCGGTCCGCATGGACGTCGACCGGCACGTCGTCACGGTGGGCGGCGGCAAGGTCGACCTGCCGCTCAAGGAGTTCGACCTCCTGGAGATGCTGCTGCGCAACGCGGGCCGCGTCCTCACCCGCATGCAGCTGATCGACCGGGTCTGGGGCGCCGACTACGTCGGCGACACCAAGACCCTCGACGTCCACGTCAAGCGGCTCCGCGCCAAGATCGAGCCGGACCCGGGTGCGCCGCGGTACCTGGTGACGGTCCGTGGCCTGGGCTACAAGTTCGAGCCGTAAACCGGCCGACGCCGGCACGCCGGACGGAGTCCGGCGCAGCGCTGCGAAGCCGGTGAGGCCCTCTGGGGCCGAGCGGTGCGAGGAGCGCACGCGGGATCGGGTTCGAGCCGGACCCGGGTGCGCCGCGGTACCTGGTGACGGTCCGTGGCCTGGGCTACAAGTTCGAGCCGTAAACCGGCCGTGGAGCCGGTCGTGAACCGGCCGACGCCGGCGTACGAAGGGGCCCCGGGAGCACATCGCTCCCGGGGC